>JBBRLW010000049.1:0-9443 GCA_038231115.1 Bacteroidia bacterium | reverse complement strand
TGTCTTCAGAATGCATATTGAAATCGGCATGGAAAACTACTTTGTTTTCGGATATATTCCCCTTTTTTACAACCCAACTGCTCAGGGACTTGTTAATGATCTTCAGATCATCTAAATCTCCATAGAAATTATCTGAAGAAACGGGAAGCTCTTTTCTGAGATGGGTTCCCAGCACGAGAGGAGCATCTTCTATTTCACTGAATGTTTTGCCATTCCATTTTGCCGCAGCCTTGAGCTTTCTGTTGACAAACAGCGATATATAATGTGAATCGGCATTGGCGGAGATAATGATTTCCGCCCATTTGCCCTTGACAAGAGTTTTGTTATCACCTACCAACACCACCGATGCATCTCTTGATCCGGATACTTTGCAGCTGAATTTGGCAATTCCATCCTGAAGATATAAAAATATACCTCCATAGCTTTTATCGGATGTGTAGGGACGGGAGAGTATAACCTCTCTGCCGGATACCTTGATTGGACGCAAACGGACTACGATGGAAAAACTGCCTGACTTTAGTTTAAAAGGATCCTGTTTGAAAATGATCGAGGTTTTGTTTCCAAAGCGTACTGCCATATTCTGTAAGAAGGATGTCGCAAGGATTGGGAGATTGACTTTCAAATCTATTGGCATACCATAGCAGGCTTCTATGAAATGATCCTGGAATGCACATTGACCTGATCCCTTAATATGGCAAATCAGTATTAATGCAGTAAGGCCTATGAAATGTAAATACTTACGCAATTCTGTTTTACCCGTGTTGAGCGTGTTGATTCAACACCGAATTTATCAATAAAGTGATTGTGTTGAAGTATCCTCAGCATATAATTTCTCGTAAAAGACTTAAAAATTTGTTAATCCGCACACCCTTTCTATTCTGACTAACTTCGCAGCTGATTTTGGAAACTAAAAACGATCCACGGGAAACACGTGGAAATTTTGCACGTATCGCGTTTTTCTGGGTACTCTGCTATATTCTCTGTGCAATTACGGCTGTGGGTCTTACATTCGGGATTGGAAAAGTATTTTACCTTCCTTTATATAAGTCTTCGAGGTTTATCAGCTCCAGTAATATTGATCTGGATATATCCCTGCTATATCCGATACTAATACAGATTCCCTTTTACCTGTATTTCAGCAAATCCTATCTGGAAAGCCTTGAAATAAGAAATGTAAAACAGCTTCAGGCGGAAACATACGTGGCTGCTTTCATCTGGTTGGGACTAACAATTTTTTCGGATTTTGTCCTGTGGATTGTGCTTCCCAGTAGATATCAGCTGAGCTTTCTCGAGCTATATTGGGAATTTATTCCCTGGATGCTGATGATGTATGCAACAGTCTTTGCATCAACTCTAAGTGCTATGCTGGCAGTCAACAAAAGGAAATTCAAGGGTCTCTGATCTATTTTAGCTTGATGAAAGCTGCCGGAGCTTCGCTTTCATCCGCATAAAGGATTTCCATACGGTTGGGCGCGGCCTTTTGTAAGAACTCATATATTTGCGCTGGTCCCTGGAAGCCCTGATCAATAATCATATAATTGATTTTTTTGCTCCTCAGAAAGCTGATGAGCGTATCAGGGCTGGACGTCTGCGGAATATCTTTAGGCATCCTTGAAAAGCGTCCAAATCCTCCGAATACTCCCGCTTCTACCGGACGGGAACACATGATTTTAGCCGTATCCGTGTAGTTTTTCGATACCCAGTCACATACATGTAGATACGAGCTGATTTGTGGATCGTATGCATAGAATTTATCCTGCTTAAGCAAACCTTTGAATGCCTTGTTTTGCTTCATAGCCTGAACTGTAGTGCCTGTTTCAATGAGGAGCATCAAGATACATATTCCCAGCACTATACGCTTCATAAAGTCATACTGCTTATTGTAGGCAAGGGCATAGATTCCGTATAGCATTGTTATGACCATTAGTGGAAGTACCACGACCATAAGCCTGTCCTGATTCCAGAAGCCCTGAAGGGCAAAAAAGGTGACTCCAAGGAGTGCACCTGTGTGTAGAGTCAGATACAAAATGTAGTGATTATGCCGGAATGACTGATAGAGTGTAAGTATAATAAGTCCCAGCCACAATGCAGAATAAAAAAATGATGGCTCCATCTTCAGTTCTGGATCCTGTATTTCCTTCATTTTATCAAAAGTCCATACTTGCGGGATGCCTTTTCCCCGGAATCCCAGCATTTTGAAAATATGTACGGAGACATAGTTTCCATAATTGACATAAAATCGATCCATGTAGCCGTCTAAATCTTCCTTTGGACTTTTTGGGTCGTAATAATCTTTCCGCAGAAGCTGATCCAGCTGGGTTTCCGGAGGACGCTTTTGGGTCAATTTGAGCATGATTTCAAAAGGTACTTTAATACCGGCAAAGAAGATAATCGCAATAATGATATACTTCCACTGTTTTTTGAGTCCGAAATGTACCAGCGTTCCCATAAAAGAGAAGATAGCGACATTCTTGGCAAGGCTGAGTACGAAAAATGCCAAACCGAACAGTATCCAGTTTTTCAGGCTATTGGAGAGTGTGGTTTCCGGATTCTCAAGCTTGTCCGTCAGGCTTGTAAATGCCCAGATGGCCAGTGCCTGAACCATCAGATATAACGCTTCCGAAAATGTTGCACTTCCGTAAGCAAGAATATAGGCATTGATGGCTCCTACAAACAATGCAGCAAAGAGTAGGGTATAGGGTATTCTGCCTCGTAAGGCTCTATAGAAGAAATAGTTGTGTAGAACCAGGAAGACAATTCCGCAGGACTTGAATAAGAGCAGATGGGTCCCACCTGTAATCCAGAGCATAAAAGTCAGGAATATAGGGTAAAGTGCCCCGTGGAAATTGGGATATGTCCCATGATGGAGGAAATTCCAGGCAGTATCTATATAGGTTGAGTCATCGGTAGCAAAGCTGAGTCTGACATCAAACATCAATAGAGAGAACACTGCAGTGATAATGAGATTAATAATCATTATCTGGGATTGCCGTTTCCTGAGGAATGTCTCAATCTGATCGGATATGGATACATCCGACATCCTGTCGCGCGGTGCGGCTATTGGGCTATTCATGCTACTCATTACTAATCACCAAAGTTAAGGGATAGTTTAGTAAAGCAAAAAGGCTCAAATTTGACAAATCAGGCATGAAGCACATTTCCCTATTGTTTTCATTCCTAATTTGCCCTAAAAATCCGCTGATGAATTTTGGGATCCAACTGGAAAACCTGATCAACTTATTTCAATACCACGTCGGAAGTCCTATGCTATTTAATAGCGGAGCGTTTCTGCTATTGTTCACTATTTTTTTCGCTATATATAATGCATTATACAATCAGAAAACTGCAAGGACAGTATATGTACTGATTTTTAGTCTATTTTTTTACTATAAAGCCAGTGGATGGTATGTTTTGATTCTGGCTGCAAATGTTATTGTTGATTACGGGATCGCCCTGCTGATTGATAGGTCAAATACCAGCCTTCGAAAAAAGCTCTGGCTGATTTTTTCCCTTACGATTAACCTTGGATTGCTCGCTTTTTTCAAATACACTAATTTTTTCATAGAAAATATCAATCTCCTGGCGGGGTCTAAGTTGCATTTGGATCCCATAAGCGGGATATTCTTGCCTATAGGGATATCCTTTTATACTTTTCAGGCGCTGAGCTATATCATTGATGTATATAGAGGACTAATCAAGCCGCAGAAATCTTTATTGGATTATGCTTTCTACATGACTTTTTTCCCGCATCTGGTTGCGGGGCCTATAGTAAGGGCAAAGGAATTTCTCCCGCAGGTACGTCAAAACCTGATGTATGATCGCAGAGATTTGGGATTCGCAATTTTTTTGATCCTCAAAGGGCTCATCAAAAAGGCGCTTATTTCCGACTATATTTCTCAGTATGCGGATATAATCTATGACAACCCCTCGGGATACTCCGGTTTTGAGAATCTGATGGCTATGTACACTTACACGCTTCAGATTTTCTGTGACTTTTCCGGCTACTCCGATATGGCTATTGGTATTGCAAAGCTGATGGGTTTTCAACTCGGAGATAATTTCAACTCTCCTTACACCAGCCAGAACATTACGGAATTTTGGAGGAAGTGGCATATCTCCCTATCTACCTGGCTACGGGACTATGTGTATATTCCGATGGGTGGGAACCGGAATGGAGTGGGGCGTCAGTATTTATATCTATTTCTAACGATGCTTATCGGAGGATTCTGGCATGGTGCGGACTGGAAGTTTGTTCTATGGGGCGCTGCACATGGACTTGGTCTGGCTATCCATAAACTGGTTGCAAAGCGCCTTCCGGATACGCTCTGGATCAAGTTTGGCGGATGGTTTCTTACCTACCATTTTGTAGCTTTCCTCTGGATATATTTTCGTGCCTCTACTTTTCAGATCGCTTCAGATTCCATCTATTCTATATTTAACCGGATGGACTGGGCATTTGTGTTACCGTTTTTCAAGGCACGTACAGAACTGGTTTACATCCTTATATTAGGATATTTCCTTGTGCTAATGCCACGAAAGTGGAAAGTCTGGACAGAAGATTTACTCATCCGAGCTCCAATACCGGTGCGATTGGTTATCACGCTGATCATTATTCAGGCAGTGCTTCAATTTCAAACGGAAAGCGTGCAGCCCTTTATATATTTTCAGTTTTAGTGAATTAGGCCATTTTTATACCTACTGGTATAAAAATTATGTTGATCTGAAGCAACTTAATTGTATTATTTTCGTCTCAAGTAATATATTTGCGATGCAGAAGTCAAACCTCTGTAAATAAAGCCAATCTATAAACAGACCATGAAAAAAATCATCTCAATTAAAATGCTCCTGCTGGTAGCAGGATTAGTCCTCGGAGGCTCTGCCTCTGCACAAGTTGTGCTGAACAAATACGCTGCAGTTAAAGATCTGACTGTTGTGGCTTCTGCCAACACGGTAATTACGGTTGATTCTGCAAATGATTTTAACATCGGAGATAGAATTATCATTATTCAGATGAAAGGTGCAAGTATCAATCATCTTGATAATTCCAGTTTCGGAAAGATCATTAATTACAACAATGCGGGTAACTACGAGTTTGCAACCATTTCCGGAAAGTCAGGCAACGAACTGAAAATATGCTCCAATCTGGTCAAGCACTACACAGTGTCAGATAGCTCGGTTCAGATTGTAAAAGTATATGTCCCGAAAACCAATAAGTATGAAGTAATCAGCAATATCACTGCAATGCCATGGAATGGCAGGAAGGGTGGGATTGTGGCTATTGAGACCATCGGAGAAATTGCCTTTAAAGGTGGAAATATTGATGTGACTGGAAAAGGATTCAGAGGCGGGCGCAAGTCTCCCAATTACATTCTGAGTGGCTACAACTACGCAATTTCCAATTATGCCTTCTTTTTCAGTACAGATTCACTGTATAAAGATACTTTACAGGGCGGAGAAAAAGGAGAAGGCATAGCATCTTATATTAATCGTATGAGCGCCGGAAGAGGCAGACAGGCCAACGGCGGCGGTGGAGGAAACTCCGAGAACTGCGGTGGCGGCGGCGGATCCAACGGTGGCGCGGGTGGAATCGGAGGTGCGGAAGTCGGTTCTGTATCCAGTGCATTTGGAGGTTTAGGGGGAGTCAAGCTTGACTCTTTAGGAAAACGTCTTTTCCTTGGCGGCGGCGGCGGCGGCGCTCATCAGAATAATGATCGCGGTCATGATGGTGCAGCAGGCGGCGGAATTATTATCATCCGTGCTAATGAGATTACCAAAGCAGGCGGCATTAATTCACAAATCATTGCAAATGGGGGCGAAGCGAAATCATATTATGGAGCTAAAGGTGCTACCAGCGATGGACAGGGCGGCGGAGGCGCTGGAGGAACGATTGTCCTTGATGTACATACAATTACAACTGCAACATCCACTGTCCTTAATGCCTTGGCTAAAGGGGGACATGGTGGAAATAATAAATATGATTATAATCAGGTCTACACTGCAGGCGGCGGCGGCGGTGGTGGTGGAATTGTTTACTACACCGGTACGCGTTCCTCTAATCTGAATCCAGTTACGGAAGGCGGTCATTTTGGATGGGCGATAAATTCTGACAATGATTCTTTAGCCTGGGGCGCAACTTCCGGAGCTAATGGCATGACAGAGTCTATCCATAGCTTTGAATTAGGATGCCTGAATCACAGAGTATTTGGACATGTCAAAACTTCTGGTGGAAAAGCACTGGCGCATAGCTATGTATATTTAGTGCATTTCAACAATAGTGACTCTACTCTGAAAGTTACTGACTCTACCCTGACCGACTCAACCGGTTATTATTCTTTTGATAATGCTGACTCTACCGTTTGGGTGGAAGCAACTCCAGATACGAGCTATCATTATGAGCTTCCTACCTGGTATGACTCATCTGTCGTATTTTTCGGTTCTAAATCGATCAATACTCATTCAGGAAACAATGAGATCAATTTCTCAACCATTCACGGAAATACATTTTCGGGATCAGGACAGGTATCAGGGAAAGTCTATTCCTGCTATCTCTGCAAGAACGGAGCACCCGTCAATCATTTGAAGATCATACTTTACGATGATGCATCCAAGCTGCCGATTGCCGTGACATACACTGATATCAATGGAGCATACAGTTTCTCCGGCCTGGCTTTAAAGACATATAAGGTATGGGTAGATAAGCCAAGAGTTAACAACCAGAAGACGGCACCGAGCATTCTGCTCTCCTCATCTGCGCCAACGGCTAAGGATATGAATTATGTTCTTTATCCTAACTATCTGGGTATTACAACAGCCATTCAGGAAGTTCAAACCGGACTTGACCAGAGCGTAGTTATTTATCCGAATCCTGCCCATGAGCTAATTAATATTGAGCTACGTGGTGATGTTTATAACGCTACTGCGGTCCTTCGTTCCATTGAGGGACGTGAGCTGCAAAAAGTTGTTCTACTGAACCGTACAGCTCAACTGGAAACATCTACGCTTGCTGCCGGAATCTATTTGCTTGAAGTTCGTACTTCGGGTGCTACTACAGTAAGAAAAGTATCGGTGAGATAATATCTTGATTATATATAACAGAAAAGGCTGGGAGATACTTCTTCCGGCCTTTTGTATGTATGGGGCAGCTGATCTACTATGATTATGGATTGGGATAGGCTCACTCCGTACTTTTTCTCAATGCTCTTTTATGGCCTGATTAATAGGCGATATTAGCTTACTCATTATTGTTGAAATGCACATGATAGCTTCGCTGCAATGTAGAGGGGTTAAATCCGTAAGGGATTATAAGACTTGTTGAACCAATAGTTCGTTTGCATGCCAATCGTATCTATTGGGATACGAAAGCGGGATAGTGACTTTATCGTCAAATGAGTCGTATCATTTGATTTGAAAACTTAGGCATAGTTTCGTTGCAACCTCCATAATTCATATTTCACAATAAGAGTTTTGCTGTCAGAATGCCTGTAGATATCGTAACTAAAGTCAAGAGAACCCATATATTAAGATAGAGATCCTTTTATGATCCAAAAAAAATCCCCACCTGATAACTCAGGCGGGGATTTCCATTATAATATTTATCGTAGGATACTATTTCTCAAGGAACACATATCCGCCTTCATGTCCTGGGATAGCTCCCTTAACTAGAATTAGATTCTCCTCTGCCATCACCCGCACAACGCGCAGGTTCTGAACCTTGACTCTATCCGTACCCATCTGACCTGCCATGCGCATTCCTTTGAATACTCGGGAAGGCCATGAAGATGCACCGAGAGACCCTGGAGCTCTCAAACGGTTATGCTGACCGTGTGTCTGTCCACCTACACCAGAGAAGTTATGACGTTTTACAACGCCCTGAAATCCCTTTCCGATAGATGTTCCAACCACATCAATAAATTCTCCTTCCTGAAAAAGGTCAGCTTTGATTACATCGCCCAAAGAAGGCTGTGTTTCAAATCCACGGAACTCAGCCAGCTTACGCTTTCCTGTTGTTCCTGCTTTTGCAAAATGACCTGCTTCAGCCTTATTTGTATGCTTTTCCTTTTTATCGTCAAAGGCAAGCTGAACGGCTGTGTAGCCATCTTTGTCAGCAGTACGGACATGTGTAACCACACAAGGTCCGGCCTGAATAACTGTTACCGGAATGTTTTTTCCGTCTGCATCAAATATGCTCGTCATTCCGAGCTTTTTACCAATAATTCCTGACATGATCCTCTTATACTTTGATTTCTACGTCTACACCACTTGGAAGTTCCAGCTTCATCAGCGCATCCACAGTCTTGGTAGAAGTGGAATAAATGTCGATCAGTCGCTTATGTGCGCACAGTTCGAACTGCTCACGAGCTGTTTTATTTACGTGCGGAGAACGAAGAACCGTGTAGATCTTCTTTTCCGTAGGTAATGGAATAGGGCCAGATACTACCGCACCTGTACTCTTTACTGTCCGGACAATTTTTTCTGCCGACTTATCAACCAATTGGTGATCGTAAGATTTTAGCTTGATTCTAATTTTTTGACTCATTCTATTATATTGAAGCGCGCCTTGTGCACGCCCTGATCAATCTTATTTTATAAGGATTATGCCCTTTCTAATCTGCCTGTTGATTTCTTAAGAATCGTCTCGGATACGCTGTTCGGAACCTGATCGTAATGCGAGAAAGTCACCGATGCAGAACCACGTCCTGAAGTAATGGTTCTCAGTGTAGTTACATATCCGAATAGTTCAGAGAGTGGAACTTTTGCACGTACCACCTGAGACATTCCTTTTGTATCAATTCCTTCCATCTGGCCTCTACGGCGGTTAAGATCTCCCATGACATCTCCCATGTTTTCTTCCGGACAAACTACCTCAACTCCCATGATAGGTTCAAGAATAATTGGCTTGGAAGCACGCGCAGCTTCTTTGTATCCGATTTTGGCAGCAAGTTCAAACGATAATGAGTCTGAATCCACTGCGTGGAAAGAGCCATCATATAGTCTTACTCTCATACTATCCATAGGATAGCCAGCAAGAACTCCGTTTTTCATTGACTGATCAAATCCTTTCTGAACAGCAGGGATAAATTCACGAGGAATTGAACCTCCTACAACTTCATTTACAAATTGTAATCCAACGAACTTGGTACCATCAGCATTGTCAAGTGCAGGTCCGATTTCAAACTGAATATCGGCAAATTTACCTTTACCACCTGACTGTTTCTTATAGACTTCACGGTGCATTGTTTTGCCCGTAATAGCTTCTTTATATGCAACCTGAGGAGCACCCTGGTTACACTCTACTTTAAACTCACGACGCAGACGGTCAACAATGATTTCAAGGTGAAGCTCTCCCATTCCCGAGATAACTGTTTGCCCTGTTTCTTCATCTGTATGCACTTTAAAGGTAGGATCCTCTTCTGCAAGCTTAGCCAATGACATTCCCAGTCTGT
>JBBRLW010000048.1:0-9481 GCA_038231115.1 Bacteroidia bacterium | reverse complement strand
TTGAAGTTGGATACAATCACATTTCGGGTGATATTTCCCAATATGATGTCAAACTGCTTATGGATGCCTACAGTTTCCTCTATAATATCTATACTTCCTTCTATTAGCATGATATCGTGGATGCCATTCAGAAGAAAATTTTCTGTTGAGTTTTCTATACAGTTGGGATCGTTATCTATCGCAACAATTGATTCTGCACCAAGCTGATGCGCCAGTATAGCAAGTATGCCTGTTCCGCATCCAAAATCGAGAATATATTTCTTTGACATATCCGATCGCAGCATTAAATCCATGACCTGCCACGTAGTAGCATGATGTCCGGTTCCGAAGGACATTTTAGGCTGAATAACTATCTCATGTTTTATCTCCGGAAGGGCAGGGTGGAAAATAGCCCGCACATAAACCTCATCTCTAATAAGAACGGGCTCAAAGCTGGATTCCCAAACCGCATTCCAGTCCTTATTCTCCGATTTCCTGGTAGTAAACTTTAGATCAAACAGATCCTCATATTTATCAGTCATGGCCTGCAGCCTTCTCGGAGAAAAGTCTTCTTCTAATATGTACCCTTTTAAAATCTCTCCATCTTCATGAAAAGCTTCAAATCCATCGTTGGATAGCTCTGCTATCCATATATCGAAGTAGTCCTGAGGCAGGCTGAAATCAAATTCCAGATACTGACTCATTAGGAGGTAATAATTGCCGTAAAGTCATCTGCTTTCAGGGATGCACCTCCCACGAGTGCCCCATCAATATCTTCTTTCCCGAAAAGCTCCGCTGCATTGGCTGGTTTAACGCTTCCACCATATAGGATAGAAATGTTTTGTGCTGTTTCTTCTCCGTATCTGCCTTTGAGTAAGGTACGGATATAGGCATGGATTTCCTGAGCCTGCTCCGGAGAAGCTGTTTTGCCCGTTCCTATTGCCCAAATAGGCTCATAAGCTACAATTACACGTGTTATTCCTTCTGCATCCAGGCTAAACAGTCCTTCTGCTATCTGGCGCTCAATGACGTGGAAATGACTATCGGATTCTCTTTCCTCAAGGGTTTCACCGCAGCAGTACACCGGAATTATTCCGGCACGGTGCGCAGCCAGTACTTTGCGCGAAAGGAGTTCATTTGTTTCATGAAAATACTGCCGCCTTTCCGAGTGCCCAACCAGTACATAATCTGCACCGGTAGATGCGATCATTTCTGCGGAAATTTCCCCGGTGTAGGCGCCTTCTTTCATCGTATGGCAATTCTGAGCACCTACATATATATCTTCAGTTTCTCCTGTGAGATGTTTGACAATCCCTACCTGCAAAAACGGTGGGAACAGTATCACTTTCCTGCCCTTAATGTCAACATTTTCCAGATGCGATTTTAAAGAGTTTACGAGATCTACTGCCTCAGGCACAGTAGTGAACATTTTCCAGTTACCGGCAATGATTTTATTTCTCATGGGATATGATTCTTATGATCTTTCTGATTTTGTTGAATTGTAAACGTAGGTCATGATATCGCGATCCAGTTTGGTAAGCTCAATATGACGCCTTTCCATGACTTTCTCTGCAGTATCGAAGGCCTTATCAATTTTGTAGGTTGTAAAGCCAGAAGCACCTCCCCAGGCAAAGGATGAGATGATATTTCGGGGGAAGCCTCCGCCAAATATATTACTGGATACACCTACCATAGTTCCGGTATTGAACATGGTATTGATTCCGCATTTAGAATGATCTCCCATAAATAGTCCGCAGAACTGAAGTCCGGTTCCTTCAAAGGACTTTGACTCGTAATTCCAGAGCTTTACTTCCTCATAATTGTTTTTGAGGTTAGAGTTGTTTGAGTCTGCTCCGATATTACACCATTCTCCTATAACCGAGTTTCCCAGAAAGCCATCATGTCCTTTATTGGAATATCCAAAAATGACACTATTTGATACTTCACCTCCAATCTTTGAATGTGGGCCGACTGTAGTAGCTCCGTATATTTTAGCTCCAAGCTTCAGCGTTGAATGATCTCCCAGAGAAAAAGGGCCTCTGATAAGTGAGCCTTCCATTACTTCAGCATCTTTTCCTATATAAACAGGTCCGAATGAAGCATTAATAGTAGCACACAAAACTTTCGCTCCGGCTTCGAGGAATATATTTTCAGGATTTATGACACGATTAGACGCATCAATGGGTGCTGATTTCCTATTCTTGACTATAGTGTGGTAATCCTTGTTCAGTTCAACCTCATTAAAACGGAATATCTGATGGACACGGTCGCAGATCAAAATATGACCATCATACTCTACAATATGTCGTGGACGAGCCGTGTAGGAACTTGTAAACTGACGAATTTCCGATTCGGAGAGTCGGGCAGCAATGAAAGCAGATCCTTTGTAGAGATAAGCTCCTTCGTCCAGATGAGTCATTTTGTGGATGAGCTCTTTGTCAGGAAGCACAGCTCCATTGACCAGAAGGTTCATCGAAGCGAAATGCACCGGATATTTTTGCTGAAGGTAAGGCTCTGTCAGCCATGAAACTTCACTTGCCTGTACCGCCTGGCGATACTTATCCGTTATTGTAAGGATTCCGACCCTTATTTCTGCTACAGGACGAGTATACGTAAATGGCAATAGATGATTATGATGTCCCGCATCCCAAAGAATTACATTCATGGCTCAAAATTAAAAAGCCCCCGATGATTCGGAGGCTTTATGGGTAAAATATGCTGAAAATTCAGCTATAATTATTTCTTCTTGTATTTGTTCATAAATTTCTCAACTCTTCCTGCAGTATCAAGGAATACTTTTTTACCCGTGAAGAAAGGATGGGAACTTGAGCTTATATCCAATTTATAAAGCGGATAGTCATTGCCGTCAGTATAAGTAGCCGTTTCTCTTGTGTTTACACATGAACGTGTAAGGAATTCGACTCCGTTCGTCATGTCTCTGAAAATTACCGTTCTGTATGTGGACGGATGAATATCTTTTTTCATAATACCTTGTTGCTCTTCGTGAAATTGAGGGCAAAGGTAAATAGAAAACCTGAAAAATAAAAGTCCTGTTTATATGAGTTTAAGATTAAACGAGGCGCGATCAATTTTTAGTAATTTCGTCGGTATGGCTGAAAACCAGAAATCGGTTATCCTTAATAGCGAACAGTTAGAAAGAAAACTGGATCGGCTTGCATACGAAGTATATGAGCAGAATTTTCAGGAGCAGGAAATATACATTTGCGGAATCATGGGTCGCGGATTTATGGTTGCTGTTCAGATTGCGGATAGATTACGAAGGATGTCTCATTTTGATGTGAGTGTATCGGAGGTAATACTCAATAAGGAGCATCCAGAGAACCATGAAATACTATTGAATCCTGATCTTTCTGTCAAGGGGAAATGTGTCATTTTATGCGATGATGTTCTTTACACCGGTAAGACACTTGCGTATGCCGCTATTCCTTTCATGACTCATCATGTGAGGAAATTGCAGTGCCTTGTTCTAATTCATAGAAACCATCTTACTTTTCCTATTCAGCCCCGCTTTATCGGAATGAAGTTGGCTACCACACTTCAGGAACACATATCCGTTAACCTGGCAGCAGGAATTGTTGAGCTGAAGTAATAACAGCGAGGTAACTGCCTGATTTTTGATAATTTCAGCCATTAATGTCCTCTTACTCTTCTATAAGGAATCCTGTCACTGCGCTTGTAGAAGAAAAACGGTCAAAGTTTTATGCGTACGCCTACGCAGTTCAGAGCGAACAGGAAGTAAAGAATTACATTGCGGCGTTAAAGATTGAGCATCCTGAAGCACGTCACTTTTGTTATGCTTTCCGCCTCGGAGCATCCAAATCAATTTGGAAGGTTTCAGATGCTGGCGAACCTACCAACTCGGCAGGCATGCCTATTCTGGGACAAATCAAAAGCCTGGATTTATCAGATATTGCGGTGGTTGTAGTTCGACACTTTGGAGGCGTAAAACTCGGAGTCGGTGGATTGTTCGAAGCATATAAGCAAGCTGCCAGAGAAGTGTTGATTAAAGCCGAGATTGTAGCGGTTAAACCTCAGACTGAGTTTCAGATTCAAACCGGATATGATGTTTTAAATACAGTTTTGCATCTTGTCCGAAAATTTGAAGGGAACATTCTATCCCAGCAGCTTGAAGAAAGCTGTTGCCTTGCAGGCAAGATAGATTCAGAACAAGTCAGTATATTTTCTCAAAAGATTCGCAACATTAAAGACACAAAACTCATTTTATGAAATGGATTTACGGCTTCATTCTATTCCTTTCCTTCAGCCAAAACATTGATGCTCAGGAATGGAGTGTAGCAGACTGTAAGTCTGAATTTCAGTGTGGTGCACTCTCAAACAAAGTATCTGCTGAGAATGTAGAGCAGCTTTCCCGAGAATTCCTGAAGCTGCATTTGCACAAGACATTCTCAGGAGAATTTACTTTGAAGCTTGATTATCAAAAGGCTTCTCCATACGGGTATCATATTCAGTTTTATGAATGTCTGAAAGAACAGGAGATTTACGGTGCATTTATCAAGCTCAATATCGCTTTGGATGGAAGAATCCTGAGTATGTTCAGCAAATTACCTGAAGAGGGTGGGAGCGTAGTAGTTAAACAGCCTGATACCAATTTAATTAGCCCATCCAGGGATACCTACAAGCTGGTAGATATGCATCCATGTTTTTACTATAATGGTTCTACATTCATAAGGGCTGTAAATTCTAAAATGTTACGTCGGCATCCTACTGACCTGATTCGAATAATATCAGATGCGCAGGGTCAAACGCTTTTCGTGGAACAACTTTCAAGATACTATGCTCCACAGGACACGTATGTCAAAGCCCGAGCTAAGATATTTCTGCCTGATCCACTCACCTAAGCCCGAAAAATATATGAGATGCCTTACCGAGATTCCAGTAATGCAGGTCTTCCGGTGCTTGATTCCCAGCGTGTAGATACTGCTATCGTTTGCAAGCGTATTTTCGGAGATACACTCGTCCATGATCCGGACAGCTTTATAATGGAGTCGGATTACATTGCTCTCCGTGAACTTGATGATCCTGTCTTTCCCCGGACTATTAGTCCTCTTCCTCAGTTTAATTATAGTCGCTCTCAACCCGGCTTTGAGGATGTAAATGCGTATTTTCATATACAGAATTACAGACAGCATGTTATCCGTCTCGGGTTCGATGCGCTACCGAAATATCTGATTCAGGCCGACGCCCATGGAGAGTATAGTGATAACTCTCAATTTATTCCGGTTTCTAATACTGATCTGGAGCTGCTGTTCGGAGTCGGCGGTGTTGATGATGCGGAAGATGCAGATGTCATTGTCCATGAGTACACTCATTCTCTCTCTCATAGTGCTTCTCCGAATACCGTACGAGGACTGGAGCGCTCTTCCATGGAAGAGGGCTTATGTGACTATTTTGCCTGCTCTTTTTCAGCAGAACTTTCCGATTTTCATCAGGAGTGGTGCTATAACTGGGATGGTCATAATCAATACTGGCGAGGGAGAACCTGTACTACAACCAAGATTTATCCCAAGGATATTGACGGAAACATATATCAGGCTGGCGAAATATGGTCAGGAGCCTTGTTTCCTGTCCGCCTGCAAATCGGAAGGGATAGCTGTGACAAGCTTGTCCTGGAGTTTTTGTATCATTTGGCTCCTAATATGAGCATGAAATCTGGAGCAAAAGTGATAGATCAGTTGGATAGCATGATATTTCATAAATCCTATCGTAACCTGTTTAGGGAGCAATTCCACGAGAGGAAAATTTTTTCTGATTCAGAGTATCTTGATATTCAAACGATAGCAGACGTTTCCGGACATAATGAAATTTATACTATCGACGGGAGCAGGTTTAGCACT
This sequence comes from Bacteroidia bacterium, assembly GCA_038231115.1. Taxonomy (GTDB): domain Bacteria; phylum Bacteroidota; class Bacteroidia; order CAILMK01; family CAILMK01; genus JBBRLW01. The sequence goes on along the minus strand of JBBRLW010000048.1, from coordinate 3,626 downwards.
GAAAGTATCCTTACTCTTAGTGCCATTGAATTGCGAACCGTATCAGCCAGTTTGTCAGATATTAACGGAAGACTGATAGATATCAGACTTTTAAAAGTAAATGGATCAAAAACAAATAGTTATGGTCAGCTTTCACCTGGAATATATCTCTTTACTGTACAGGATGGTCAGGGAGATAAAACGGACAAGTTTTTGAAATAGCGCGCTTCTAAATCAATTTAATGCGTGGATTTCCAAGGATGTTTATCGTCCTCGCCTTCATGATATTCCTGGATATCTATCTTTTCCAGGCGGTCAGACTTTTTACTCAGGATTCATCGCTGGCCACGCGTAGAGCATGGTATTTTTTCTTCTGGAGCATTACAGCTGTCTCTATTTCTCTGGTATTGGCCATGAACTTCACAAATTATGATGCCTGGAATCCAGCTATCAAGCGTTATATATTTCCGGCATTGATGCTGATCTATATTTCGAAGGTAGTAACCATCCCTTTCTTATTATTTGATGATTTACAAAGACTAATCCGGTATGTAATTGCTCAGTTTGCTTCCAGGGACTCTGCATCCGGAGAAACGATTCGCATTACGCGAAGTCAGTTTATTGTGGGATTAGGACTAATAATCGCTGCTATTCCATTTTCAACCCTCTTATTTGGGATGCTGCGCGGACCATACAAGTTCAAAGTCAGAAGAATTACGGTCAATACTCCTCAGCTTCCGGCTGCATTTGATGGATATACTATTGTTCAGCTATCTGATATCCATACGGGAAGCTGGAAAGGCACAGAGCCAATGGAGCATGCAGTCAGGATTATTAATGATCTTAAGGCGGATGTGGTTTTATTCACGGGCGATCTGGTCAATAATATCTCTTCTGAAGCGCTTCCTTATGTTGACACACTACGGAAAATAAAGGTGCCAGATGGAGTGTATTCCAGTCTTGGGAATCATGATTACGGAGATTATTCCACTTGGCCGGATACGGAGTCCAAAAGAAAAAATCTTTTAGAGCTATTTGAAATTCATAAGTCATTGGGCTGGAATCTCCTGAGAAATGAGTGGACAAAAATCACAAGATCAGGTGAAAGCATAGTAGTAGCCGGCGTAGAAAACTGGGGCGCGAAAGGAAATTTCTCCCAATATGGGGATCTCAAAAAGACGCTATCCGGATTGAGACAGGAGCAATTCATTATTCTTATGTCCCATGACCCGTCACACTGGAAAGCGCAGATTCTGGAGCATCCTGCTAAGGTTGATCTCACCCTTGCAGGTCATACACATGGGATGCAATACGGAGCCGACTTTGCTGGATTCCGGATTTCTCCGGTCCAGCTTATGTATAAAGAATGGATTGATTTATACCATGAGGGTGTCCAGAAATTGTATGTAAATCGGGGACTTGGATTTATAGGCTATCCCGGACGTTTTGGCATTGACCCGGAGATAACTCATATTACGCTGCGGCGATCTTAGGCAGGCTCTTAGTGTTTAAGTATCCAGGATGCGAGGCTTTCCACTAATTCCTGAGACACATGACTTTCCTGGCCATATTCAGTGGGCTTGGATTTCCCTTCACCTTTCATTAGCAAATGGTTCAGATCAGGGAATGCACTAAAAGTGAAATTAGGCTTCGCCGCAAAAGTAGTATTGAACAGCTCGTAGTCTTCCATGCTGACCTGATAGTCTCTTCCACCCTGAATGATCAATACAGGATATTTTATTTTCTTTAGAATTTTCAAGGGATTTGCTTTATCCAATTCGGCAAAGTAGCTCCCGCACCAGTGTGCAGGCAATTGATAAGGCTGATACTTTTTCGCTTTCTTAGGATTCTTTATCAACTCAAGCTTGGCAAACTCTGCTTTCCAGGCGGCATCATTTTTTTCTTTGTTGGGATCAAGGCTCTGGGTATAAACATACTGATCCTTTAATATGGAATAGAATCCTCTGGCTGGTGCTGCAAGCATTATCAGACCTGCGAGCGGCATCTGCTTATCCATTTTCGCCACTATCGGAGTCAGATATGCACCTTCACTATGTCCTCCTAAAAATACTTTTGATGCCTTGGGATACGTGTTCAGGTAGTGTAAAGCTGCAGTAGCATCCTGAAAATACTCGTCATTGAGGTTGAGGCAGCTGTCTGCAGGATTTGGCGCTGCGTACGTGCGCTTATCATATACAAGAACACCAATGCCCTTGGTAGCCAAGCCTGCGGCAAGATCATAGAATACTTTGTTAGGTCCGATGGTCTCATACCGGTCATTGGCACCGCTTCCGCTCATCAGCACAAGTATTGGAAAAGATGTCGCATTTTTCGGAATGAAAAGGCTTGCCGGAGTCATGTAAGCTCCAGTGCGGTCGAGGCTAAAATCCTTAACCTTATATTTGTTTGTGTCGGCATAGGAGGGGAGACTATAGCTTGAAAATTCGGTTTTGGGCGTAAAATAAAGTCCAGTGACACGGTGCTTGCTATCGACCGTAGTATTAACAATCAGAGGTGTTTTTTCATAGATAACTTTTGTCTGAACCGAGTAAGACTGTGCCTTCTTTTCAGATAGCTGTTTTTGAATCATTTGGAACTTCCCGACCTGCTGCTCGAGCTTCTCTGTGAAATCCTTAAGCTTGTCTTCAGGAAGAACCTGCTTCATGACGGGTCCGAATCGTGCATCTGCCTTACTGTATTCATGGCGGCTGATTTCATATAGCAATTGTCGGGTAATACTAAGCGCGGAATCCTGCTCCGGATCGGCCAAAGTAGCTATCTGACTGAATAAGCTGTGCTGAAAAAGGCTAAATAATATGCCTAAAAGAAACATCTTTTTCATAATCTCAATTTAGTGAAGGTACAAACATCTGACATTTCATTTATTTATTGGTACTTTGTAGCGTGAATAAACTCACGAAATATGAATTTGGAGTATTAGAATCTCCTAAATGGGTTGATTATGAAATGATTGACTCCGGAAATTTCGAGAAGCTCGAACGTTTCGGAGAGTATATTTTTATCAGGCCAGAGCCTCAGGCTTTATGGGATAGATCCCTATCCAACGAAGAATGGGACAAGCGTGCTGATGCACGCTATCAGGCGGAAAGCAGCAACTCCGGCAACTGGACCATTGCACGCGGTAGAAACTTCCGGCAGGGCTGGATGCTCCCCTGGAAATATAAAGAGTGTGAAATAAAATTCAATCTCAAATTCACTGCCTTTAAGCATTTAGGTGTTTTTCCGGAACAGGCAGCTAACTGGACATATCTCTATAACTTCCTGCAATCTATTCAAGTTATGAAGCCAAAGGTGCTGAACTTGTTCGCTTACACCGGAGGCGCATCATTAGTTGCCGCATCAGCCGGTGCCGATGTGACTCATCTTGATTCCATCCGGCAGGTAGTCACCTGGGCAAATGATAATGCAAACTCATCCGATGTTAGCGGAATCCGTTGGGTAGTGGAAGATGCTGTCAAATTTGTGGAGAGAGAAGTTCGCCGCGGGAATAAGTACAATGCAATTATTATGGATCCTCCTTCTTTCGGACTTGGACCTAAAGGCGAGCGCTGGAAGCTGGAAGATCATCTAAATGACCTGATGAAAAATGCTTTGCAGCTTCTTAATCACTCTAACGGCTGCTTTAT
>JBBRLW010000047.1:0-9538 GCA_038231115.1 Bacteroidia bacterium | reverse complement strand
TCTGTCTGGGCTATAAAGGATATGTCATTAAGGAGTATTTCATGAATTACTTCCTGCATAACTCCGATATTACCATAGATTTAAAAGATAATACGACCGAGATTCATGGATCCCGGGCGGAGCCTTTCCGTGTCACGCTGGTAGAAACAGGCCTTGATACCATGACTGCGGGAAGACTGAGAAAAGTCCAGAAATATATTGGTAATGAGGAATTTATGTTGACTTATGGCGATGGCGTGGCTAGAGTTGATATCAACGCGCTGCTGGCCCATCATAAGGCACACGGAAAAATCGCCACGATGACAAGCATCCAGCCTGGGAGCCGGTTCGGTATTATGGAACTGGACGATCATGACATGGTACGCGCTTTCCGCGAAAAGCCCAAGGATGACGGCGCCTGGATCAATGGCGGATTTTTTGTCCTCAAGCCAGAAGTATTTGATTATCTGCATATTGACGCTGACAATATGATGTGGGAGCGTCAGCCGCTCGAGGACTTGTCACGGGATGGTCAATTGAGCGCTTACAAGCATCATGAGTTCTGGAAGTGTATGGATACCATGCGGGATTGTATGGATCTCAATGAAATGTGGGAAGAAAATCCGGAATGGAAAGTCTGGTAAAGGAGCTTGCGGTGCTGGATAAGCTCCGCAAGATATACGAAGGAAAAAGGGTATTCATCACAGGACATACAGGATTTAAAGGATCCTGGCTCCTGACTCTGCTCCATGAACTCGGAGCGGAGATAACGGGCTATGCTTTAGAACCGGAAACAGAGCCTTCCATGTTCAAGCTCATCGGTGGAGATACATTGTGCCATCATATTATCGGAGATATCCGGGATGCTGCTCATTTACAGTCCGCTTTAAAAGAATCAAAAGCAGACTTTGTTTTCCATCTGGCGGCGCAGCCTTTGGTGCGGAAATCGTATCAGGAGCCTACAGATACCTTTTCGGTCAATGTTATGGGGACAGCTTATATACTTGAGGCCATACGATGCCTGGAGTATCCCTGCATTGGAGTGATGATTACAACGGATAAAGTCTATGAAAATAAAGAATGGTGGCATCCGTATAGGGAAATCGACCCGCTCGGCGGATATGATCCCTACAGTGCCAGCAAAGCCGCCTCTGAAATAGTGATCAGCTCCTATAGAAGCTCGTTTTTCCATCCGGATCAGTATTTCAGCCACCAAAAAGCCATCGCAAGTGCCCGTGCGGGCAACGTCATTGGTGGTGGAGACTGGTCGAAGGATAGAATTATCCCGGACACAATCCGTGCTTTAGAAGCTGGAAAAAAGCTGATCATGCGTAATCCGGCCTCGGTACGTCCCTGGCAGCACGTTCTGGAGCCGCTCTGTGGCTATCTGATGCTGGGTGCCCTGCTGCATGAGGATCCCCGGAAATACTCGGGTGCCTATAATTTTGGTCCTCGAATCGAAGATGCCTGTTCTGTCCATGAGATGGTGAAAGTTGCGCTACAAAGCTGGGGAAGCGGAAGCTTTGATATTCAGCAGGATCAGAATGCGCCACACGAGGCGAAGCTGCTGATGCTGGATATCAGCAAGGCGATCAATGAATTGAAGTGGAGTCCGCAAATGAATTACATACAGGCCATTGAAATGACAATGGACTGGTATAAACACTATGGAAACGGAGCGCTTGAACTTACAAAATCACAAATACTGACTTACTTCGGAATATGACGTTTGAAGAAACGAGCCTATCCGGACTGTACCTGATCACTCCGTTCTCGCATGAGGACAGCCGAGGCAGCTTTGTCAAGCCCTTCCGAAAAAAAGCATTTGAAGAGAAAGGTCTGGACACAGATTTCAGAGAGCTGTACTACTCAGAGTCTGTAAAAGGAGTCATTAGAGGAATGCATTTTCAGCTCCCGCCCGAGGATCATAACAAGATCGTTTTCTGCACTTCCGGGGAAGTTTTGGATGTAGTGCTCGATCTGCGGAAGGACTCAGGAACGTATGGAAAATACCAGACCTTCCACCTAAGTGCTACCAATAGATATGAGCTGTATATCCCAAAGGGAGTGGCTCACGGATTTTGTAGCATATCGGATAAAGCTACGCTGGTTTATTTGACTTCTACCGAACATAGTCCTGCAAACGATACCGGAGTACGGTACGATAGCTTCGGATTTCAATGGCCTGTGGCTGATCCTATATTATCTCCCCGAGATAGAGATTTCCCGTCTGTCGAAAATTTCGTCTCTCCTTTTGGTAACGAGTGAATTAGCGGTAAATTGAACCGTTAAACAATTTAAACTACTAACAAATGGGTATTTCTACAAAGATTAAACTCTCTTTTGCGGCTGTTCTTTTTAGCGCTATTGCGCTACAATGGACTGTTTCGTACACAAACACGAGCGGATCGCCCGGGTTTTATACCAAAGCGCCATCGGAAAATGACTGTTCTGCCTGTCATGGGAGTTCTTCCAAATCCACCAAGCTGACACTGACCGGTGCTCCAACAGGTGGATATGTGGCAGGAACCAAGTATAGTATGACGCTCTCATATTCTACTTCAAACAAGAAAAATGGATTTCAGATCACCGTATTAGACAGTTCGGCAAAAAAGCCGACTGGTACGCTGGCGGTATCGGATAAAACGAATACACATGCTACTACAAACGGAAGCAACAAGCGTCAGTACCTGACCCAGACTTCAGCCGGATCGGCAAAAACAAGCTGGACATTTGACTGGACCGCTCCATCATCAGGAACGGGGACCATAATTTTTTACGCATCTTTTAATCTGTCAAATGGAAACGGAAATGATGATTCAGGAGATGCCATTTACAATAACACCTTTAATATCAGGGAAGGATCCTCAACGGTTACACCGGTTGCGGATTTCACGCTGAGCGCTACCAGCCTGTGCGTAGGGGAAACGCTATCTGTAACGGATAATTCAACTAACAAGCCTACTTCATGGGCATATACCTACAATAACGGAAGTTCAAAGGATACCAATCAAAACCCTTCCTGGACATACTCAACAGCCGGAACAGATACGGTGACGCTAATTGCTACCAATAGTGCAGGAAGCTCCAGCATTGTCAAGAAAACAGTGACGATCAATGCGAAGCCATCTGATAAAATTTTGATCAACGGAATTGACGTGCTGGGTGATACAATCTGCTCGGGAGACTCTACAATGATTACTGCAGCATCAGGGGGAAGTACGTATAGCTGGTCCAACGGAGCAATGACGCAATCCATCTATGTCAAAAAAGCGGGAACATATAGCGTAAACGTCACCAATAGTTCAAACTGCGCTCAAATGAGTCATAATTTTGATCTGGTGGTCAATGCCGCTCCGGGGAAACCGACTCTAAGTGTCAAAAATGCGAAAGTATGTTCAGGTACGGCAGTCGATCTTACGGCCAATGCAGGCACATCTGTTTCCGAGTATCGTTTCTTTGACGGAAGCGGAAAAATGGTCAGCAAGCAATCTACTGCGACGTATTCTTTTGTACCGAAGGCTTCGGATAGCTTCTATGTGATTACATATAGCGGATGCCCGTCTGTGGCAAGCGACCGTACATCTTTCAGTGTATTGACCAGTCCTAAAGGTGGATTCAGCACAACAGCAGGTACTAAAAAGAATGATGTAAAAGTCATTAGCCTGGCTGCCGGAAATGTATCGACCACTTGGAACTTCGGAGATGGTGCCAGCGCAGCCTCTGATACGGGTGCCAGCCTGAACCATAGCTATAAGGCATCCGGGAAGTATAAGATATTCCAGACAGTCAAGTCTGCAAATGGATGTCAGGATACCCTCTCTACTATTTATGCTTTCAAGTTTACAGGCATTGATGAGCTGCCAGAAGGCGTTAGTATGAAATTATATCCGAATCCGTCTACAGGACACATCAATCTGGAGATTAATGGATTGCAGGCGGATTACACAATCAGCATAAGAAATATTCTGGGTCAGCTGATTCTTACGGAAGCGGGCGCAGCATCAGGTAGCCAGATGATTCACCGGATCAGCACCGAAAGTCTCGGTTCTGGTATGTATTTGATGGAAATCAGAAGCTCCGAGGGGGTGAAGACCATCACTTTCGAGAAAAGATAATATATATATCGATCATAATATTAGCCGGCTTCCTGAAAAGAGAGCCGGCTTTTTTTCGCCTATTAGTTACGTAAATCCATAGATTCCTGAAGATACTTCACCGATACATTCTTAATAAAATAGTAATTTTGGAAGGTAAGGCATGAATATTCCAATCGGCCTTCAAAATAACAAATGAAAGCAAAGAAACTAAAGCAGGTCGGCCTATTATTAATGGCTCCTGCAATGATGCTAAGTATGGAAGCCTGTAATAACAGCTCTGAGAAAAAAACGGAATCCAAAATGGTAAAGACAGTCGTTATTGACCGTACCTACCTTGACACAGCGGTAAGTCCGGGAACGGATTTCTATCAGTATGCCAATGGAGGCTGGTTGAAGAATCACCCGATTCCGGAGACAGAAAGCTCATGGGGATCCTTCAATGAGCTAAGCAACAGAAATAAGGACATTCTGAAGAAAATCCTGATGGATGCGGCAGCGGCTAAAGATGCTTCCAAAGGAAGCAATACACAGAAAATCGGTGACTTTTATGCTTCCGGAATGGATAGCGCGGAGATCGAAAAGCTGGGTATCAATCCGTTGAAGCCAGAGATGGACATGATCAATGGTATCACGGATGCCAATTCCCTGATCAGAACCGTAGGAGAACTTCAAAAGCGTGGAATCGGGACTATTTTCGGTTTCTACGTTGACCAGGATGCCAAAGAGTCAACCAAATATGCTGCAAGTGCATCACAAAGCGGACTTGGACTTCCGGATAAAGACTATTACTTCAAAACGGATGAGCGCAGCGTGAATATCCGTAAGGAATATGTTATGCATGTTTGCAAAACGCTTGAGCTAACGGGAGTTCCCAAGGCTAAGGCAGAGGCCGATGCAAAGATCATCATGGAGATGGAAACCAAGCTGGCTAAAGGTAGCATGAACCGTCTGGATATGCGTGATCCTTATGCTGTATATCACAAGTTTACTTTTGCAGAAGCAAACAAGCTGACTCCGATGCTCAACTGGAACGAGTACGGAAAAGTAATCGGGCTGCCTTCAACTGCAGAGTATATCATCATTGCGCAGCCGGAGTTTTTCAAGACCCTCAACGGAATGCTGGCTAACTTCAAAGCTGATGACTGGAAAACATACATGAATTATCATGTGGTAAGTAGTGAGTCCGGTAAATTAAGCTCCAATTTTGTGGACGAGAATTTCCATTTCTATGGAACGGTATTAAGCGGAACGAAGAAATTAGAGCCGCGCTGGAAAAGAATCCTCAGCTCCACGGATAATAACATCGGTGAATTGCTGGGTCAGGAGTATGTGAAAGTCGCATTTACACCGGAGGCCAAGCAGAAAATGCTGGATCTGGTCAATAATCTGAAAGCCGCGCTTAAAGACAGAATCACTGCGCTTGACTGGATGTCTCCTGCTACGAAAGAACAGGCGATGCACAAGCTGAGCACGATCGTCGTGAAGATTGGCTATCCTGATAAATGGCATGACTACTCCAAGCTGGTGGTCAATCGTGGAGAATATGTACAGAATTGTGCAAGAGCTTCCCAAATTGACTGGCAGCGCATGATGGACAAAATCGGTAAGCCTATTGACCGTACCGAGTGGGGGATGACTCCTCCGACCGTAAACGCGTATTATAATCCGGCAATGAATGAGATTGTTTTCCCGGCGGGAATCCTGCAGCCGCCATTCTTTGATCCAAATGGAGACGATGCAATGAATTATGGCTCCATCGGAGCGGTAATCGGGCATGAGCTGACGCACGGATTCGATGATGAAGGCAGAAAATTCGATGCTGATGGTAATCTGAAAGAGTGGTGGACACCGGAGGATGCCAAGAAATTTGAGGTCCGTACCAAAGCGGTTGTCAATCAGTTTAATGGATACAGCGTATTAGGCGGAAAAAACAAGGTCAATGGAGAATTGACCCTCGGCGAGAATATCGCTGATCTGGGTGGACTTACTATCGCCTACCACGCGTATAAAAAGTCGCAGGAAGGGAAGCCTGCAGCTCCTGAAATCAGTGGATTTACAGCCGATCAACGCTTTTTCCTTGCCTGGGCACAGGGATGGAGAAGGAATGTCAGGGATGAGGCCATGGTGCGCCAGATATCTACTGATCCGCACTCTCCGAGCATGTTCCGTGTGAATGGACCGCTATCCAACATTCCGGAGTTTCAGAAGGCGTTTAACCTGAAGGAAACCGATCCGATGGTAGCCAAGCCTGAAGCAAGAGCACAAATCTGGTAATCAGATCCTTATAAATACAAAAGAGCGCCTGAGGTTAATCCCCAGGCGCTCTTTTCGTTTGTGGGAGCGGCTGTTAGCTGATCAGTACAAAATAATTCTTAATCGGGATTAAACCTTTTCGGTTGAGCAGGGTCTATTATATATAACACGATTTAAATATAATTACCATGAAAAAAGTTAGTTTTTTGAAAATGATTGCCGGAATGGTTCTGGTAATGATGCTCTCGGTTCAGGGAGTCAACGCACAAAATGCAGGTGGAAACGGTAAAGGAGAAAAGCTCCGCAAAGAGCTTAATCTTACTGATGATCAGGCTGCAAAACTGAAATCTTTGCGTCAGGATGCCAAATCCAGAATGCAGGATTTCAAATCAAAAGAAGGATCTATGACTAAGGCCGAGATCAGAGCAGCCCGGAAATCCATGCGTCAGGATGAGCGCGGAAAGCTGGAGCAAATCCTGAATAAAGATCAGTTGGCCAAATTTGATCAGATCAAACAGGAGCGCCGCGCCAGTAAAATGAATGGCAAACACTAATCATAGCTCAGTCATGTATTGACTGAGTCCAAATAGCAGACACAACATTTTGTTTTAAGGGGAGCATCCCGCATTCAGGATAAACATCCGGTTTGCGGGATGTTTGTTTTCAGGGGGCTTAGCTTTGCAGGTGATGGTGGAAATGTCTAAACAGGAGAAAAATACGCGGCTATCCTGGATACTGCTGGTTGTATTGAGCCTGTTATGGGGGAGTAATTTTCTGCTGATGAAGCGGGGAATCGCTGTGTTTTCCGCACCCGAAATGGCCTGCCTGAGGATCAGTATCTCCGGACTGGCACTCCTGCCTTTTCTTCTGATACGATGGAAATCGATTCAATGGCCTTTGTACGGGAAAATGCTTGTGTTTGGAGTCCTGAACGCAGGAATTCCTCCGTTTTTGTTTGCTACTGCACAGCACACCATTAGCTCGTCCATGGCAGGCATACTGAATGCGCTGACTCCGCTATTCACTCTGATTCTGGGCGCGGCATTTTTCGGAACGAGTATCCGTCTGAATTACATCTTCGGCGTATTGCTGGGCCTCGGAGGTGCCTTACTGATTATCGCTTTGCGACCGGGTAATGGATTTGAAATTTCTTCCAAAGTGATGCTGCTGGCCGGAATGCTGATTGTTTTCGCGGATCTCTTCTATGGGATAAGCAATAATATCAACAAGCGCTATTTGCAGGGAGCTGATCCATTGGCTACGGCAGCACTGGCGTACGGGACGATGGCCATTCCGGCGCTGATCTATCTCTTTGGCTTCTCAGACTATACAACCCGCATGGCTGAAAATCCGCTGGCATGGCCAGCCATGGGATACATGCTGATTCTCGGGGCTTTAGGCTCTGCTCTGGCGATGGTATTATTTACCCGTCTGATTCAGATTTCAAATGCCCTCTTTGCTTCCTATACTACCTATCTGATTCCGTTTATTGCGGTCGTGTGGGGGCTGATTGACGGAGAGTCCCTTGGTGTAGGTCAAATTGTAGGACTGGGGATCATCCTCTCAGGCATATATGTGTCCGGAAGGAAATAGCAGAAAAGCTATTCTTCTCCGCGACGATCCATTTCCCGCTTGACGTCCTTGTCTTTGAGGGATTCGCGCTTATCGTAAGATTTTTTCCCTTTTGCCAAAGATATTTCCAGCTTGGCGAATCCGCTTTCTGCCAGAAAAATACGCAGCGGAGCTATAGTCAGTCCTTTTTCCTTGACCTTGTTATGGAGCTTCTTCAGCTCCTTGCGGTTGAGAAGCAGCTTGCGTGAACGCTTCGGCTCATGATTGTAATGCGTTCCCAGATCGTATTCGTTAATATGAAGATTCCGGATAAACAGCTCGTCACCCTCAAAAACGCAGAAAGCATCCGTGAGATTTGCTTTTCCCTTGCGGAGACTTTTGATCTCGGTTCCGGTGAGCTGCATTCCGGCGGTATAGCTTTCAAGCAGGCTATATTCAAAGGCTGCTTTTTTGTTCTGGATGTTAATGGATGCCATATTGTGCTGCTATACTAATGAATCAAATATCCTGCTGAGGCGTTCTTTGGAGATGATTTTTTGACCCTGCCGTCCTTCAGCGATACGCCTCGATCCGACTTCCGCAATCCATGAGCAGATGATACTGTTGCCTTCAACGGACTCGAGTGTTGCGGAAATGATGACTATCTCCCCTACTCTTGCAGGGCTCAGGTGATTAATATGCAAAAAGGTACCGATCCCTTCCTCATGAAAATCCTTCATTTCGAGGACAAATAGTCGGCATGCCCATTCGGCATCCCTGCCGAGGGCAAACGTACTATAGACCGCATGGACTATTCCAGACTCGAATGTAGCAGCATCTTCCTCACTGATATGATGGGTATAGGCTCTGATTTCGCCTGGCTCAAAGGGATTGATCATTTTACGGCCAGCAAAGGTACACGAATCGCATGACGGACAGACTCAATGGTTTGTCCGAGCAGGAGATCAATAAGGCTACCATGTCCGTGTGCGCCCATAACAAGAAGATCGGCGTTATAATCATTCACTATTTGGGGAATAACTTTATTACGTCTGCCAAATCCGAGCTTATAGTCAGCCGTGTATCCGGCTTCTTCAATAAGGCGGACATACTCTTGTAGAGATTTGAGGTCATCGGTGGACTCCAGATCGCTCACCTCTTTTTCAGAGAATAGCGCGCCTGGAGTTTCCACAATATGTATCAGCAGATATTGCGCGTCATGGCGTCCCTGAGCGAGGGCATGTTCAATGGCTTTGGCATCGGAGGCACTAAAATCCACGGTGATGGCAATTTTGTGATAGACAGGATCGGTGTTGAAAGAAATAAGCTGATTTGATCCGTGAGGGAATCGGGACTGCTTAATCTGATAGGTTTTCAGGAGTGGCTGGAAAGTGATATATGTCAGCAGAATCAGCAAAATCGCGAAGAAAATAATGATGAGCAGCAATCCGTACCAGGAGATATTCCCGCCTGAAATCCAGTCGGCAATTGTCTGCTGGACAAGATAGATATTGAAAATGATGATAATTCCGGCTACGATCCAGGAGGCGAGTCGGGTTTTGAGAGAGATTGCAAACTCACCCATCCGATGCCTGCTACTTACAAAATGGATCAGCGGAATAATAGCAAATCCGAGCTGTAGGCTGAGAATAACC
>JBBRLW010000046.1:0-9544 GCA_038231115.1 Bacteroidia bacterium | reverse complement strand
TATTCAGGGACATATAGTCTATGACCGCAGCCTCCACGCCCTGACCGGCCCCATGCAGGAAGATATCCGCAACCTCCACCTGGCTGCCGGAAACTATCTGCTGGAGCTATCAACAGCGGGCAAGCCTGCACACCAGAAAATGATCGAAGTACGATAGTATAATCCGAGCATAATATATATAATAAGCCCGAGGGATTGATTCTCTCGGGCTTTGTGGTGTATATAAATAAAAGTCATTTCTCCCAATTCCTCACCACTTGCTTCATGATCGCGTCTCCGACCTTCCTCGAAATATCCTACCTTTGACCTATACATCCATCAGCATGAGACCGAACTCTATACGATATATTAGCTCCTCAGGGAGTAGGAATGGCAGGTTGCATAGCGGGTCGGGCTTTATTGCTGATAGTGAGGAGCAGGATGGAGATTCCTTTACTTATAAGTTGATTATAAAAATTCCAGACAGGTTCTAAGGGTAATGGTAGAGCATACAAAAGAAAGTATTTGCAAATTTGCGCCAAGAGTACAGATAGGGCCGTTTGTGTTTAACTCATCAATAAATAATTATTTTGATGAGTATTTACTTGAGGAGGGAGCTATTGAAAGTACAACATTAAAGCAATATTATTTCTACGATGAATATGGAATATATCTTATGGCAACTCCTGAGGGGCTCATCGAATCAATTGGATGCGAATTATATTGTTACTTAAATGAAGTAAATCTAATCGGATTGACCTTAGGTAAACTTAACAGCTTGATGAATATGAAGTGTATGAAGATAAAGATGAACTATATGTACATAAAGATGGCAGCTATCAAAAACAGCTGGTGCTATCATTTTGTTCATTAGATATTCAGGTCTGGCTATATAAACGCAGAGTTATAGCAGTTATCGCCAGCAATTATGTAGAAGATGAGAACGATCAATAGTATTGTACAGTGTCCACAATTGGATAGTGCTTAATACACCCAATTGACTGATTTTCTACATCTTATTGATTATTAGATAATTACATCTTATTACTTCAATTGATTTTCAAGCAGCCATACTTTTACCGAATAAGCCATTCTGATTCATTACTACTGCTTCATGGATCCCTCCCGCTGTAACGTTTATGGGTCTCTGGGATATATGGTAGGCTATGAAACAGTTGATTTTTGATGCATATATAGCGCATCTGGAACAGGGATATACCCGACAGTCATTTGTTGCGGAGCCATATCGGACGGTAGAGCGATGGGCGATGGAATCCCCGGAGTGCTTTCCACCCAATCGGATTGCACAGGCCTGGCGGCAGGGACTATTCGGATATGAAAAGAAGGCTCAGGAAGCGCTGCAAACGCCGGGACTGAAGTTTAATACAGCACTTTTCAAGTACATCATGAAAACCTGCTACGAATGGGAACGCCGCGATTACTTCCTTAATGAGCCTTTTGGTGATGTGGAGATTAGTACAGAGCCGACATCGGAAGAGGAAGAGGAAGAAGATGAGGCCTATGATTCGGAGCTTCCGGAGCAGGATAGCTCTCCCTTAGGTAGTGTATCTTTGCAGTATGCGCACAGTATTGCCAATGGATACGCGTCCGGATGCGGGGACATCATTTATACAGGCCGGCAGAGTACTGCTGATCCTGTTCGGCCTGATCCTGCTATCGAGCATAGCGGGTGCGCTGATAGCGCAATTGATCACCGGAGTCGGAACAGTTCAGCTCCAGACGTTGGATTACAACCATCCACACATGGATGTTCTCAATTTCTTCCGGATCAATCAGGTGATTGCCTCTCTGGGATACTTCCTGCTACCGGCGCTCCTGATTCCGGTCTGGGTCTTCCGGATGCCGCTGATGCAGTTTCTGTCCCTGAGGAAACCCTCCGGACTGGTGCTGTACTTCCTGATCATCCTGGCTTACTACGTCCTTACACCGATGCTGGAGCTAAGTGGAGCCTTGAATCAGCATTTACACCTCGGGGGAGCGCTGGAGAGATTAGACACATGGATGCGGGTTAAGGAAAAGCTCGCCGGTGACCTTACGCGGATGTTCCTCTACATGCCTGATAGCAAAGCATTGGTATTCAACCTCTTCTTTGTAGCGCTATTACCAGCTATAGCTGAGGAATTTTTCTTCCGCGGCATGCTTCAGCGTAGTCTGTTTTTGTGGACGCGCAAAATCCACCTCTCTATTTTTATTACCGCATTTATTTTTTCGGCCATCCATTTTCAGTTCTTCGGATTTCTGCCCCGCTTCCTGCTCGGCGTCTTCTTCGGATACCTGCTCTACTGGACGGGCGATCTCCGGACAACGATCATGGCGCATTTCCTGAACAATGCCACCTCCGTTATCGTCGCCTATCTGAGTCTCCGGAAAACAGGACAGCTTCCTGACTTCAATGAGGCGCAGGAGTTTCCGCCATACCTATATCTGGCCAGCGGACTCCTCGGAGCTATGTTACTCTATATGATCTACCGCGAGGCACGGAAGCGCCGCGAGCTGAATCCGCCGCTGGCATTAGTCAGTGATGAAGGCTCCGTAGCCCGAACCTGGACATGCGTCTATAAAACGGCGCGTCCCTCAGAGGCTGAGATCGTAGCCGGAATGCTTATCAGCGAGGGCATCGAAGCCGTGACGATCAATAAGCGGGACTCCTCTTATCTGCAATTCGGAATTGTAGAAGTACATGTCCCCGTAGAAGAACAGCCTCAGGCGGAAGCTATTATCCGTGGGAACTTAACAGATAATTCCTGATGAGCGCGGATAAGAGTTCGGATTTGGGCACACGTACCCTGACGGGTGTTTTATTCGCTGCCGTGATGCTCGGCGGACTGTGGTGGAATCCCTTGAGCGCGTGGATCCTTTTTCTACTGATAGCCATCTTCGGTACGGCGGAGTTTGCCCGCATATTTTCCGGACGCGAATCCCGTCCGCAGCCTCTCCTCTACTCGACCCTTTCGGCAGCGCTGTATATCGTCCTGACTTTGCCTGTCCTCTTCCCCTGGCTCGATGAGGAGTCCGCTATGTTATGCGTCCCTATAATTTTTCTGCCCTTTGTTATCGAGCTGTATAGCCCCCATGAGCGTCCCTTTGAGCGTATCGGGATGGGTCTGCTCGGGATACTCTATGTAACCGTCCCCTGTATCTGCTTTATCCGGATGGGCTATGACGTTACGGGTGTGCTCTATAAAAATATCTGGATCGGCTCTATTCTGCTAATCTGGGCAAATGATACTTTCGCCTACCTCATTGGAAGAGTCATTGGAAAGCACCCGCTATTTCCGTCCGTATCTCCTAAAAAGACCTGGGAAGGAAGTATCGGAGGTATCATCTGCACACTCGGGCTGAGCTACGGATTCAGCTATTGGTTTCCGGAGCTGAGCCTGACGAAATGGCTCGGACTCGGACTTATCTTCACCGTTTTCTGCATCTGGGGCGATCTCATTGAGTCCCGCCTGAAACGTTCCCTGAATATCAAGGATACCGGCACCCTGCTCCCGGGTCATGGAGGCATACTGGATCGGTTCGATGCCCTGTTCTTCGCCGCACCTTTCGCCTGGGCCTGGCTGGGGATGTAGGAGGGTAGGAAGAGGCTTTAGCAATCTGAGCTGAAAATGTCATATTGTCCATATCAACGGTATTGTATCCGTTTCTTGATACCTCATAACACTCTCCCTATTTGTCCTCAAAATCCAGCCATCTATCCTGATTCATCAATTCTCTATACCTTTTGATAGCCTGATCGTAGCCCAGCAGCTCTCCATCATCATTGATATTGTTGTTGGCCGGATCCTGCCTCATCTGTATAAAGCTCGCATAAGCCGACAGCGCTTCTGAATTCGCTTCCAGTCCGTCCTCCTTTTTGCCTTTATGGTATAGGAACCAGCTGTATTTATCCCAAGCCTGAAAATCGGTTTTTCGAGATTCGCCATGAAGCGTGGGATCTAACTTGAAAAGGTATAGGAACCTTGAAGCACTCGTAAAATACACCAGTACGGATATAGTAAACAGGCTACACAATGAAATCATCCTCACCCGAGATCCTTCTTTCTTCCTGACCATATCCAATTGAGTAAACAGGGAAATGATTACAGCAGGTATAAATACGTAATTAGCAAAGGGCTGAAACAAAATATGCAGAGTGATATAAAAGTTCAGGAGGGCTACGCCGAGATAGAATTTGGATCCGCCCTCAATATTGCGGATATGCCTAATAATATAGATGAGCGCATGTAATACAATCAGCGTACTTCCAAGCAGTGTGATGATATTACCTCCCTCGACATTAAAAACCTTTAGGACTACGCCCGCAATGAATACAATCCATGAAATCAGATAAAATTTTTTCATACTATAAACTGGATAGTCGTTTTATTTCATTTTCGATCTCGTCACGTACTCCTGCATTGCTGATTTTATCGTCTATACTATAAACAATATAAACGTTTCCACCATATTTGGATGTAAAATCATCAAAACCTGATTTCATCCTGTTCGTTACAGAATAATTTCCGAAATTTGATTTTGCCGTTACAGGTTTTATTTGAATACCAAATGCTTTATCTTTCACCCAGCCGAGGTAATCAATATCACCTGCGTGATCTAATTCCGGATCACTCTGTTCAAACCGAATCTCAGGGAAAAATTTTGCAAGATTATCTTCAATCACAGATTTCTCTCTCAAAAATCCGTCATAAGTTCTGTTGAGAGTGAGGTTGAATATATAGTCGATACAATCCTGTAATGTCAATTCGGCGAATGCTTCTGTCCATTCAGGAATTACGACTTCCCGAATTTTGACAAAAAGCCGCTCTCCCAACTCTTCAAGATTCTTGGGAGATATCCTGGAAGCCAGTTTCCCATCTGTAAACGCATTTTCGAAGCACCAGCGCTCCCACTCTTCAAATGATTTTGGCTGACATTCACGGATGAGCGCCATTACTGTTCCTACTTTATTTGGACGGGATAGCTGGTATGTCTGTGTTGCATAATTCAGCACCTTCTCCTTCCTGCCAAATTCTTTTGAGTAACGAATTGTCATATTGTATTTGTTGCAAGGATTTTGATAAACTTATCTTTATATTTATAAGTACTTTCCATATCTATCTGAACTAGCCTGCTTTTTATCAAATGTGCATTTACAAACGTTTTATTATCCAGATATACATAGCATAATAGATTGTTTTCAGAATCATACTTGATTTTATCATAGCGCAGAAATATCTTCCTGCCTTTCAGCTTTCTGATAAGATAATTACTAGCCTCACCATTAACCAGAGGATCCTGTATTATACCTATAAGTCTGACTGTTAGATCATTACTCAGCAATATTTTTTCAGGACTAATTACCTGCTTCACACTAAAAAGTTCTTCCCGCGTGGATGCACTATCCTTGTCTATTTTAGACCCAAACTGAAGCTTCTTGACATCTATTTTTTTATCCAGAATATGGGGATCTGAAAAAATATAGGGTAAACGGGCAATTTCGGCGTTAAAGTCAATATTAAAGGGCTTTTGCTCGGCAAACTGAAACTGCGTATTATGAATATCGATCTGATATACCTCCAGCTTGTTTTTTATTACGGAAATAAACTCCGGATTAATTTCATATCCGATAGAGCTCCTGCCGAGATTTTTTGCCGCCAAATTAGTCGTGCCGCTTCCTGCAAAAGGATCAAGCACTATATCTCCGGCGAAGGCAAACATTTTAATCAGCCGACGGGGAAGTTCCTCAGGAAACATGGCAATATGCTTATCCTGACGGGCACCGGAAAAATTCCAGTGACCTGCAAAGAACGTGTTCCACTCTTCGGCAGTCATTTTCGACGCTTCCTTTTGTTCTTTAGTTGGTTTCGGCGCATCTCCCAGTTTTTTAAATATCAGAATGAATTCATAGTCCAGCTTCAGGATACCATTCCTGGGATACGGGTAGGAGCCCATCTGTACCCCGCCTCCTGTGGTATTGGAAGTAGTTACTTTCTGCCATATAATTGCTCCCATGTAGTCAAACCCGATGTTTTCGCAGAATTTGATAATCTCTTCCCGGATCGGGATCACTTTATACCGTCCGTAATATACCGCACGCGCAAACTGGTCTCCGATGTTCACGCATAATCTGCAACCCTGATGAAGCACACGATAGCACTCTTTCCAAACCAGATTCAGATGATTGATGTAGCTTTCATAACTATCATGGAATCCGATCTGATTATCCGTACCATAGTCTTTCAATTGCCAGTACGGAGGAGAAGTCACTGCCAGATGCACTGATTCACTCTCTATCTCAGCCATATACCGGCTATCTCCATTAATAATCTTGTGATGCGTTGTATAGCTCATTGAGAGAGGCAAATCAGGCATTATTCTGAAACGAATCAGTAAGTATACAGTACCTGGGAACCATTTTGTGTGAATCCCCGTACGTTTATCAATAATCTCTAAATTCAATATCATGGCAGATTCACCACTTCCTAATGCTCCAAGTACAACCGGAAAACCCTCAGGTAAAAAACGAAGCAACAACCCACCGGCGCCCAAACAATAATCTCCGCCTTTATATATCTTTGCCTGCATGTATCAGTTCGGAACCAAAGCGATCCATGCAGGCCAGGAGCCTGATCCCAGTACCGGAGCTATTATGACTCCGATCTATCAGACTTCCACCTACGTCCAGGCAGCCCCGGGAGATCACAAGGGATACGAATATGCACGCACGGGCAACCCGACACGGACTGCCCTCGAAGCATGTATTGCCGCCATTGAAAACGGAAAATACGGATTCTGCTTTGGCTCCGGAATGGCCGCTACCGATGCCATCACCCGTCTGCTTAACCCGGGCGATGAAGTCATCTGTACCGCCGATCTCTATGGCGGATCTTACCGCCTCTTCACCAAAATTACCTCCCGATACGGCATCCGATTTCATTTCATAGACCTCTCCCAGGCAGAGCATCTGAAATCGCATATTTCCGATAAAACAAAGATGATCTGGATTGAAACACCGACCAATCCGACCATGCAGGTCATTGATATTCAGGGAATCCGTCAGGCTATGGGCGCCTCAAAAGCCATACTCGTAGCCGACAATACTTTTGCGTCCCCATATCTGCAGAATCCATTGGATCTGGGGGCAGACATTGTTATGCATTCGGCTACCAAATACCTCAGCGGACACTCCGATGTCATTGCCGGAGCCATCGTTTGCAACGATCCTGCTCTGGCTGAAGAGCTGAAATTTATTCAGAAAAGCACCGGAGGCGTGCCAGGACCTATGGATGCTTTCCTCGTTATGCGTGGTATCAAGACCCTGCACGTCAGGATGCGCGCACATTGCGAGAACGCCCGCATCATTGCTGATTTCCTTGAAAATCATCCCCGTGTGGAACGCGTCAATTACCCCGGACTGTTATCCCATCCCGGACATGAAATAGCCAAACGGCAGATGCGCGACTTCGGCGGAATGCTCAGCTTCGAGCTTAAAGGCGGACTGTATGCAGACGCACTTCAGTTCATGACCCGCACCCGACTGTTTTCCCTCGCCGAGTCCCTCGGCGGAGTCGAATCCCTTATTTCTCATCCCGCCTCCATGACCCACGCGAGCATCCCCAGAGAAGAGCGCGAAAAGTCCGGAGTCCGAGATACGCTCATGCGATTATCCGTTGGAATTGAGGATATTGACGATCTGATTAGCGACCTCAAAACCGCACTGGAATAATTTTTTACTATATCCGAACTTATCAGCCCGATGAGCGTTAGGTATATATAATATCGGAGAATAAGTCTCCGGTAAGATTCAGAAATAACGACTGCCGATTTCCCCTCCTCCGAATTTTCGGATACATTTGCAGTCATATATCACGACGGAACAGGACTCAGAGCCTGTACCTGACAAGAATTGTTTGTTTGGGTTTTTTTGGGTGGAGGAAGCGGGTTTTTAAGCCCCGCTTCCTTCTTTTTTTATCCTTAAAAACATATCCGGACTAAATCAGACAAAGCCCCGCTGAGACCATCTCATTCGGGGCTTTGCCACGTATATAGGCCACCATCAAAGATGTCCGATCCTATCCCAATCCTCACTATTTCCGTTGAAAGTCCCCATGAGCTGACCGCATCCCCACATCCCCGACCGTCCCCGGAAATGTCCTATCTTCGTAGCGGTATAGCAGTCCGAAGATGTTGACATAGCGAACTGAGGTAATTTCAGGCTCAAAAGTAGATTCATCAGGACAAAGACAGATAGTATTATGATTAGGAGGCGGATAGAGTATCTTTATTATTATTGTTGCCTGGCAGAGGCAAGGAGAAGTAATCTTAAAGCAGTAGGCGGATGGGATGGAATTGGAACATTCGTAATTATGCTGGTTTTTCTTCAATTTGGACTCTCTTTTATTGTAATTGGTTTAGTTCAAAATAGTGGAGTGTCAAACTATTTTACGGAAGGTTCGAAAAGTATGAATTACTTCAGGGTCTTTATAGTATACTTTGTGCCTAATATAGTATTAGTATATTATTTTCTGGCCCGTGACAAAGCCTTCAAGAGTATTGCTAAGCGTTATGAGAATGCATCTTCCGAAGAAAAGAAGCGAGGTGTCAATTATGCGTGGGCATCTTTTTGGATTTCATTTTTATTACTTTTTGTATTCGTAATATTTGCCTTCAAAATTAGTAGAATAATGCACCCACTTAAGGTAACGCACCCAATTAATTATCATTCTATACATCCCATGCATCTTGATGCAGGGGATGTCTGGAAATATGGTGAGACCACTAATCAACAAAAGAGATATTCATATAATGATCTAACTGTTCGCCATTTAGCGTTTAAGCCCGAGTTTGTAGGGACACAGATGCAAGCTAAGATTATGGAAAAATGTAAAATATATGCCTATTTTTTTATACATGGACACTTACCACCTGGAAACAGGATATTTAGATAAATTTATGTTTGTAGGTATCTCTTTTGAAGCTGATGAGCTCATATTTTATCGCCATACTCGTATGCTTGATATTGATGCCCTTATCCGATCCTATTTTAGTGATAAAAATTATGGGGTAGGCATTAATGAGCTGATGATAAGATTAACACTTATTCGGACACAACCAGGATATGAAAACTGGTGAGGGAAGTACTCAAGCTTCTGCACCGCCTACAGATAACGGCGGCAAGTCAGGAGCCAAAAATAGAGGAGGTTCAAACATAGGTCCGCAGAAACCGGATTCTCAGCAATCCAATCAAACTTTCTCAGGAGGCTGGTATAAAAATGAAAAGAATGAAATCATTCATGATGCCAGTATTCACAGTCAAAAGGATTTAGATAGTCGGAAGATACATGGGACTTATCTTACAAAACCCGTCCAAGGTAAAGATAGTCAGGGGCATCCTACGGCCTTAGATCCGCAATCAGGTAGCACGGTAGTTAGTATGGATGAATTTACTGTTATTGGTAAGGCTCCCGAGTGGACACATAACTTTCATCAACAAGACTGGAGCCATTGGGATAAAGATATGACTGAAACTATGAAAAGTTATTCTCCAGGTTTGAGTAAAATT
>JBBRLW010000045.1:0-9688 GCA_038231115.1 Bacteroidia bacterium | reverse complement strand
GAAAGAACCAAGCTCAAGTTCAATCCATTGACTCTTTCTACCTGCTTGTCATAGAGGTTGAGACGTATTCCATTATAGCGTGCAGAGTTTCCAAAGCACAGACCAAAGAACTTTCCAAGCCCCAGGTAGCGATGGGCACTTAACTCCGTCTGGGCTGAAGCGCCGAGCGTCCATAAGGACAGTAAACTGATAATTAGGACTTTGTTCATGGTTTTCTCCATTACCATTAAGGGCGATAGCATGTGACTACAGCTGAGACACTCTCCCGAATCTGCTCCAGAGATAATCCGCAGTTGATCTGCAAGCGATTACTGCGATATATGTCAGGCAAAGATAGCTGAGACGATGTCTCTTTTGAACTAATTGCGCTATGAATGACTGTATAGCGGGATTTGAGACAGGATAAAGAATTCAGACTTAAGCAGCCAAAGATTAAAAATCCAGCCCCGTCCAGGAATTTTTATTTGCGCATTTGAGATGATTTTGGTGTAGCTAACACGGGCGTTGAAAGACGTAGCAGCGCTTCCGCGTTCAAAAAGACCAGTGCCAGGAGAGAATAAAAAGCATCCAAATAAAATTTATAACTATGGGAACAGGTTCTTTAGTAGCGCTTCTATCACTAAAATGAGATCGATCCGCGGGTCAAACAAAGTACCCGTACCTTTGCAGCCGTTATGCTTTTCAAGGATGTTATAGGCCATGAGGTACTCAAGCGCAAGCTCAGGGAGGCCGTCGGTATCGGAAGGGTGTCCCATGCGCAGCTGTTTCTGGAGTCAGAAGGAACAGGCGGACTGGCCATGGCGCTGGCCTATGCGCAGTACGTTAACTGCACTGACCGCCATCCGGAGGATAGCTGTAACGTCTGCGACTCCTGCCGCCGGATGCAGTCCTTGGAGCATCCCGATCTGCATTTTACCTTCCCGACCGTCGGCCCGAAGGCCGTCAGTCTGGATTTTATTGCCGACTGGCGCAAGGCCGTGAAAGCGAATCCCTATCTGAGCTATACAGACTGGCTGGATACCATCAAGGCAGATAACAAGCAGGGCAATATTACTTCCGAGGAATGTTTGAACATCGTCAGGGCACTGAGCCTCAAACCGATGTATGACGGATATAAGATCTATATCATTTTCCATCCGGAATCACTCGCCAAAAACGGCAACAAGCTCCTGAAAATCCTGGAGGAACCGGCTCCGATGACGCTTTTCCTGCTCGTGGCAGAGTCCGAGGGTGATATTCTCCCGACGATCCTCTCGCGTACCCAGATGGTGCGCATTCCGAGGATAGCAGATACGGATATACATGAAGCGCTGGAGCGCCGGCATCAGGTAGAGCCAAAAATGGCCGGAGAAATTGCGAGGCTCTCCGAGGGGAATTATGCCAAAGCCCGGGAGCTGATTCACTCAAGGGATGAGTCTTATGCGCCGCTATTTATCGACTGGATGCGCGCCTGCTACGGGAGGCGGATTGCACGTCTTCTGAAATTCAATGATGAGGTCGGGAAGCTCGGAAGGGAAGGTCAGAAGTCCTTTTTGGAGTACGGACTTAGCCTGATGCGTCAGTGTTATCTGCGCTCACATGGGGCTGAGGAGCTGCTGCGGCTCATGGATAACGAGCGCGACTTTGTGGAGAAATTCTATGCCTTCACAGGAGATGCCAATATCGAGGCCATCTGTGAGCTCTTCAATGAGTATCACTACATGATCGAGCGGAACGGCAATGCCAGAATCGTCTTTTTTGACTTATCTTTGAAAATGAATGTGCTGCTTCATTATCAGAAGCAGATGGGTTCAAGGCTTGCTGTCTGAGGCAGGAAATAAGTATGATTCATGCACGGCACCGTGCATATTCCACCGCAACAGGTCGATATATTCTACTGATTTACAGGGATATATCATCATTAAACAGATCAGCCGATCTGTTTACTTCTGGGAGGTGTAATATCTTCTTCCCCGGACAAACCTTCGATCCCCATCCGTACACATGCTATAATATATTAAGAATCAACCAAATGGGCTGTGGAAGCTGTGGAGTAAAAGGTGCTGACGGGCTTCCCGGAGGCTGTAAGAATAACGGATGGTGTAAATCAGGTGGCTGTGGAGCTATTCTGGACGTACATGACTGGCTGCAAAACGTCAGGTATCTGGAAGGTGCGGAGCCTGAGTATGAGATCATTGAAGTTCGCTTCAAAGGAACCCGCAAGGAGTATTACCGCAATTCAGCCGGATTTGAGCTATACACCGGCGATATGATCGTGGTAGAATCTGCAACGCAGGGCTATGACGTAGGCGAGATCAGCCTCATGGGAGAGCTGGTCAAGCTCCAGATGAAGAAATACAAGGTCAAGGAAAGCTCGGAGCTTGTCCGGCGCGTGGTGCGTCCGGCTACGGAGTCAGACATTGAAAAATATCAGGCAGCCAAAGAGCGGGAAGTTCCGGTGATGATGCGCTCCAGAGAGATCGCCATCAGCATGGGACTGACGATGAAAATATCCGATCTGGAATATCAGGGAGATGGCAGCAAGGCGACTTTCTTTTATACCGCGGAGGGCAGAGTCGATTTCCGTGAGCTGATCAAGCAATATGCGAGGGAGTTTCGCGTCAAAATAGAAATGCGGCAGATTGGGCTTCGTCAGGAAGCAGGTCGCCTCGGCGGAATCGGCTCCTGTGGACGCGAGCTGTGCTGCTCCACCTGGCTCACGGATTTTAATTCCGTACCCACTACGGCAGCGCGGTATCAGAACCTGTTTCTCAACCCGCTCAAACTTTCCGGACAGTGCGGCAGGCTGAAATGCTGCCTCAACTTTGAGCTGGATCAGTATGTAGAGGCGCTGGAAGAATTTCCGGATGAAAATACAATTATCCGCACTGAAAAAGGAGCCGCAAGAATCGAGAAGATGGATATCCTTAAGCGGGTCGTATGGTTCAAATATCTGGATCAGCCTGGCCCGGGGAAACTCTATGCCGTAGAGCTTCCAAAGCTATATGAGATGCTGAAGCTTACCGAGGAAGGCGTATCCCTGGCGGAACTCGAAGAGTTCACCATCGATGCAGACGTTCCGGAAGAAATGGGCTTCAAGGATGTGGTAGGCGAGGATAAATTAGACAGATTCGAACACAAAAACCGCGGAAGAAATAACAATAACCGGAACCGGAATAATAACAATAATAACAATAATAACGGAAACAATAATCCGCAGCAGCGTAACCGCAATCAGGGCGGACCGGGCAGCGCGCAGCAGCATCAGCGCAACCTGAACCAGAAGCCTCAGCAATCCGGCTCAGCCGTGCGGAGCATTGAGAATGAGGCACGCGCCGCGGGAGATCCCGAGATTTTGACGCCTAACGAGCAGCGCCATCCGAGTGGAGAACGCCGACCGAATCCTAAGCAGGACAATCGGAATCAGAATCGTCCACCGCGCAATGATAATCGAGGCCAGAGGAATGATGATAATCAGAATCGCGGTCCAAGAAACGACGATAATCGTGGCCAGAGGAATGATGATAATCAGAATCGCGGTCCAAGAAACGACCATAATCGTGGGCCACGCCCCGAGAATCCCAATCAGGGTCAGGGGCAGCAGAATAATGATCAGAATCGCGGACCTCGTAATCCGAATCCAAACCAGAATCAGGAGCGCGGACCAAGAAACGACAATCAGAACCGTGGCCCACGCAATCCCAATCAGGAGAACCGCAATCAGAACCGTCCGCCGCGCAATGACAATCCAAACCGCAGACCCGACGGAGAATCAGGTCCGCAGGGCTCAGGCTCTGAGGGCGGTGGCGGCAACCAGCAGGAGTAATAACCCCACCCACTTACCGATCGCTGAATGGGAACGTCGTATATGAAATTTTACATAGTTTCGTAAAAAAAAGGATAAATGAAAAATCAGAAGGGATTAAGCGTGTTGATAGTAGCACTGGGAATGATGTTCTCTCAGAAAATTCAGGCAGAGGAGTCTATAAACAAGGATTCATTCAGCATAGGTGCTCCTGCTGCAGAATTAGCTGTGGCTTCAAGGGATACTTCGCATCTGGCACAGGATGAAGCATATAATGGCAAGAAATATTTCCAGGTACATAATACCAAGTATGTTTTTACGAATCCAGCTATAACGCTCCCCAAAGGATATAATGTATTCCACTCATTTGATATTCTGGGACTTGTGGGATATTCCCGAGGCGTTACTGATCATTTTGAAATAACCGGTACTGCATTTTTGTTTGGGCAAGGCCGCGGAATTCTCAATTCCAATTTAAGGCTGGTAACTGAAATTGCTAAAAACCTCCATATCGGTGCAAGCCTGACATTAAATCTTAACTACTATTTAGAAAACAGTTATAGTGTTGATCAGAATGGTAACCCAATATATGACCAGCCTCATCATGTAACGCGCCTGACGTACCTTCCTATGGGGCTTATTACTTACGGAAATTTCAACAGCAATATCACCTTAGGCTTAGGCTACTGGAATGGAGGCATTGCATCGTATTCAGATAATAATGGACATAGCATTGATAATACAAGCTACGGTCTGGTGACTATAGGAGGCGTTGTACGTGTGGGAGGAAGAATTTCCATACTTGCAGAGACTTTTGCGGCTCTGTATAATAACAGTTCAAAAGAGTATGCAGGTATAAAAAGCCTTGGAGTCCGATTTCACAGTAGAGCTGTGCGCATAGATCTGGGAGCGCAGGCAGGCTACACTACTTCAGGTTCTCGAACATATAACAGTGACCTGATTCCCTTTATAGGATTTGGCTACGCTTTCAGAGACTAAGCCAAATAGGAAGGCTACATAGATTGTAACTTTCCAAACAGTTATTTCCATAGAAGATTGTAATTTGATATCTACCAGCTCCGGTATCAAATACTAAGGATAATAGTGTTCAAGCTAACGGAATCTATCTATCGCTGGGCTACGCCTGGGCTCCACGCCGGATGAAGCAATAGATCAGCCGCATAGGTGCTCCCTGTTTCATGCGTCCGATCAGCCCCTGATTTCTTCCTATCTTTGCACACTTTTTTCTGAGTCTATTGATCCGCCCCGCACATATCCTTGCGCTCCTGTTGATGGTGCTGAGCCTGCTGGCCATACTGGCCTGCTTCACCGATAGCACAGGACATCTGCAGTTTCTTCCGGAGGCAAGCGGAATCAAATTTATCAGTCTCAACAGCCTTTTTGAAGCTGATTCGATTAAAAATGCGCCTTCCCGCAAGGCAGAAGCTATCATAGCCCAGTCAGGTAGTGATTCGTCCTCATTGCTCAGGGATTCTTCGCGGCTATTCGTCTCTTCTGATAGCTCGCATCCGGAGCAGGGAGCGCAGCAAATGCATCCCCTGGATACAGCTGCCGTCAGGGCATTGGAAACGATTGCATACAAAATACAGTATCCGGACTCGGAACATACTGCGCTGGACTATTTTTTCTCCGAACTGGATTCCTCGGCCAGCTCGGGAAAAAAAATCAGGGTCTTCCACTTCGGGGACTCACAAATTGAGGGTGACCGGATTACCTCGACTTTCAGGGAGCTGATGCAGAGCCAGTTCGGTGGATGCGGGCCCGGGATTGTGCCGGTGTATGAAGTCAATGATATCATGTCCTCCCTGAATCTAAATTCTTCGGCCAACTGGGAGAAGGTCGCCATCTATGGAGGCCTATACAAAGGCTATAAAGCACGCCGCTACGGACCCCTGGGAGCTATGTTCCGGTACTATAATACGCCCATAGAAATTGATACGGTCACTAAAAAGGAAACATTTCAGACCCCTTTTTTCAGCTATAGCCATTCTCCGAGTGCGTATGCCCATGCGCGGCAGGCGCAGGAGTTATCCCTGCTGCTTGGGAAAGTTTCCACGCCTTTGCAGGGCACGCTTCAGTTGGGCAAAACAAAGGCTCCGCTTGAAGCCGAGCCGGATCCCGAGCCTCAAATGCTGAGCTTTCCGCTGGAGCATGGCATCCCGAAGCAGATCAGCATGAGCTTTAGCTCTAAAGTCTCTCCGGATATATACGGATGTATGCTCGACTGCAAGTCAGGTGTGGCAGTGGATAATATCGCCATGCGGGGGTCGTCAGGTACGGATTTCCACCGCATGGATATGCAGCACTATGCCGCCCAGATGAGGCAGCTCGGCGTGAAGCTCCTGATTCTACAATACGGAGTGAATGTAGTACCATATCAGGCAAAGGATTACGATTTTTACTATAAACAATTCTACCGCGAGCTGATGCTTCTTAAAAAATACGATCCCGAGGTATCCATACTTGTCATCGGTGTATCGGATATGTCCACAAAAGATGCGACAGGCTATTTCAGCTATCCCGGGATTCCTTCCATACGCGATGCCCAGCGTAAGGCGGCATTTCGTGCTGGATGTGCCTTCTGGGACCTCTATATAGCAATGGGTGGACAAAACTCCATGCCCGGATGGGTCAGGAACAGTCCCTCACTGGCCGAAAAAGACTATACGCACTTCAACTACCGCGGCGCGCGGCTGATTGGTGATATGATTTATAAAGCAGTAATGCGTGAATATTATGACTGGAAAAAGAAACCCAAACCATAATATCCGGCTTCTGCTAATGGCTGCATTGATGATGACAACTACAATTACGCAATCCATTGCGCAGCCTGCATTTGCCGATTTAAATGTCTATCACTTTCTCAACAGCGAAGCAAACACGCTCGAGACCTTCGGAGCCGTTAATCCCCTAACGCCCCTCTTCCGGAGTCTGGAAAAGCTGACCGTCAACGGCGACCAGCAGATTAATATCGTCCAGATTGGCGACTCTCATATTCAGGCCGATATTTTTTCCAATACCATGCGCGAGCAGGTACAGGACTTTTTCCCGAGTGGAAACGGCGGACGCGGATTTATCTTCCCCTATAACATAGCCCGGACCAATAATCCCTATAATTACCGCATTAACTATACCGGAGCCTGGAAAAGCTGCCGGAATATAGAGCGCACAAAGTCCTGCGTTCTGGGACTGGCCGGCATCTCTATTACGACAACCGATCCTGTGAGCGAGCTGAGCATTATCCAGACAAAAAATGATTCTTCGCGCTATGATTTCAATAGGATCCGGTTCTACTACGAGCCATCCGATACGGTCTATCAGATATTTCCCCTCAATTTTGATGTCTCGGAAATAGCCTCGGTATCCCTGTTCCCGGGCTACCGCGAGTGGAAGCTGAAACATCCGCAGAAAGATTTATCCGTACGTTTTGTGCGGAAGAATGGCTACCTGAATGCACTCAGCCTCTACGGAATCAGCCTGGAAACCACTGAGCCCGGAATAGTATATCATGCTGCAGGCATCAATGGAGCAGATGTAACGGCTTTCCTCAGATGTGAGCTGCTTCCCGCACAGCTGCATACCCTTCAGCCCGATCTGGTTATTATTTCCTTGGGGACGAATGATGCCTATTCTCTTAAATTCGATGCACAGGCCTTCCGGAAAAACTATTCCGAACTGATTGACCGGATTCGACGTGAGCTTCCCTCACAGCCCATTCTGATTACCACGCCCGGGGATTGCAGACTGAATCGCCGAATGTCAAACCCCTCGAATTTAAGCGCTATTGATGTGCTAAGAAGCATTGCGCGGGAAAAAAATTGTGCCCTCTGGGACTATTTCACCGTAATGGGCGGGCTGCACTCCATGGATACCTGGAAGATGAGAGGACTCGCTGCCGGAGACTATGTCCACTACAATATATCCGGATACAGGCTCCAGGCACAGCTATTCATGGACGCATTTGTCCGTGCCTTTGATACCTATTCTAACTCCCCGACCCGCAAAACCGACTAATTGTCTATGCTGAATCTTCACGACGCATTTACATACTCCGAAAGCCATCCCCTGCTATTTACCCAGCTTCTGTTCTGGCTGATGTTCATCGTGTTCATGGCCGGATATAGCCTGATATTCAAAACCGGACTCCTGCGCCGGATTTTCCTCATCTACTTCGGAATATTCTTTTACTACAAATCCGGCGGATATTTCTTCAGCCTCCTGCTGCTCACTACCGTCACGGATTTCTACTTCGGAAAGGCCATACGGGCAGCGCGAAAGTCCTCATGGAGCAAATTCTATATGATATGCAGCATCAGCACCAATCTGCTGCTTCTGGGATACTTCAAATACTTTGGATTTTTTACACAGCAAATGAATCTGCTGTTTGGGACCAATTTTCAGGTATATAATTTCCTGTCTGGCTTTACCAATGCGAGCTTCGGAACCCATCTGGCCACTGACTCGATTTTCCTGCCCATCGGAATCAGCTTCTTTACCTTTCAGGCCATCAGCTATGCCATTGATGTATATCGCCGTAAGATTGAACCGCTGACGAACATACTCGACTATTGTTTCTTTGTAACCTATTTCCCACAATTGCTTGCCGGACCGATTGTCCGTGCGGTGGACTTTGTCCCGCAAATTCACCGTCCCTATGAGCTGACCAAATCGAATTTCGGACGTGCTTTTTATCTGATATTATGCGGTTTGATTAAGAAGATATTTATCTCGGATTACATCTCCGGCAATTTTGTGGATCGGGTATTTGAGCATCCCAACCTCTACTCCGGCTTTGAGAATCTGATGGCAGTATATGGATATACCATTCAGATCTATTGCGATTTTTCAGGCTATACCGATATCGCCATCGGACTGGGAATACTGCTGGGCTACCATCTACCGCTGAATTTCAACTCGCCCTATAAATCCATTAATATCACGGACTTCTGGCGGAGATGGCATATATCGCTCTCTACCTGGCTGAAGGATTATCTGTATATCTCTCTGGGCGGAAACAGAAAAGGCACTTTCCGGACTTATTTCAACCTCTTCATCACCATGCTCCTGGGTGGATTATGGCACGGCGCGCATCTCCGATTTATCCTCTGGGGCGGATTGCATGGACTTGCCCTGGCAATTCACAAGCTATGGATGCGCCTTTTCCCCCGCCTTTCCGCAAGCCGGAATATCATCCTGAATCTGGTTTCCGGACTGATTACTTTCCATTTCGTCGCCTGGTGCTGGATGTATTTCCGGGCTCCTGACCTTGATATAGTCAATAAGATGCTGCATCAGATTTTTACAGACTTAAATATAGCGCTCGTTCCAAAGGTAGTGGAAGGCTATCGCAATGTATTTGCCGTGATTGGAATCGGCTACCTGATCCATTTATTTCCGCAGCGCTGGAAAGATGCCGTACGTGAAGCCTTCACCGCCAGTCCCCTGATTGGCAAGGCGGCGATTATCTCCCTGGTGGTCATCGGACTGGTGCAGGTGGCATCTACCGCCGTTCAGCCCTTTATCTATTTTCAGTTTTAGATGAGGGATTCCGGCTTCGGCTCTAATACTGCAGGTATTCCCTATTCGCAATTAGCATTTATATTTGTAACTAATATGTACAGACCTATATTATTCCTGACTATAGCCTGCGGACTGATGCTATCGGCATCTGTTTCGGGGCAGACCAAGCTGAAAATGATTCAGCAGAATCAGAAATGGGGATTATCCACACGCGGATCAGCGGGGAAAATGGTGCTTCCGGCAGATTATGACCATCTCAATCAATTCGGGACCAATATGTTCCTGCTCGAAAAAGATCACAAGATGGGGCTGGCCGATGAAAACGGAAAGGTTATTCTCCCCTGTGAGTTTGAGCTGATTCGT
>JBBRLW010000044.1:0-9719 GCA_038231115.1 Bacteroidia bacterium | reverse complement strand
TCTTTGACTTTAGCAAGTGTCAGGCTTCTGCCTGCAAACCAGAAGTTATCTCCAGTTTTGAGACGACTGATAAATCCCTCCTCCAAAGTGCCCAAATAGGCACCCCGCATCATCTGAACCCGCATGAGCGGCTCGGAAACTATAGTCCCAATGGACAAACGATGCATCAGCGCCAGCCGGCGGCTTGTTACACGATACTTTCCCTGCTCATCAATGATTACTTTATGATATTCATCGTATTGGGTAAGTGACTCGCCTCCCGTAACGAGAAAATCAAGCATCCATTCCCAGGATTCTCTGCTGAGCTGATGATAGGCAAAGGTTCGTGTTACCTCTTCAAAAATCTGTTTTTCATCGAATCCTTCACTGACAGCTAAAGTGAGCATGTACTGAAGTAGAACATCATAAGCAAGCTCCATAGGAGTCTTTTCTTCAATGAATTTCTCTTCAATAGCCTCCTTGAGTGCAGCTGATTCTATAAGTTCCAGCGCATTGGTCGGTAGAAAATAGGCAATGGATGGCACGCCCGGGCGGTGACCGCTTCGTCCGGCACGCTGAAGAAATCTTGCTACACCCTTCGGACTTCCGACCTGGATAATGGTCTCCACCGGATCAAAGTCCACACCCAGGTCAAGACTTGATGTACAGACGACCACTTTCAATTGTCCCTCATGGAGCGCTGTTTCTACCCAGTCCCGGACTTTCCTATCTAATGAGCCGTGATGAAGGGCAATCTGTCCCGCAAAATCCGGATGCTTTTCTAATAGCGTACGGTACCAAATCTCGGTCTGCGCACGTGTATTGATAAATACAAGCGTAGATCTGCTTTGCTCAAGAATAGGGATTATTTTATCAATAAGCCTGATACCCAGATGTCCGCTCCAGGGATATTTCTCAATAGTATCAGGTAATATGCTCGTGATTCTAAGTTCTTTTTCAAGATTCGCCTTGATTATGGCTGAGTCCGGCTTATGTGGAACAGCGCCGGTTAGAACTTCCAGCGCCTCGGGAAGATTACCGATGGTTGCCGAAATTCCCCAGGTTCGGAAAGTAGGATTGATTGCCCTTAGTCGCGAAAGCGCAAGTTCCACCTGGATACCTCTTTTGCCTCCCATAAGCTCGTGCCACTCATCCACTACGATGGCCTTCAGATTCCGGAAAGTGCGTTCATAATCCTTATTGGACAGCATTAAATGCAGACTTTCCGGTGTTGTAATAATCACCTCCGGATTTTTGCGCTTGATCTCGGCGCGCTCTTTATTAGATGTATCCCCGGTTCTTGACTTGACTAACCAGGGAACGCCAATATCAAAAGCGGATTCGCTCAGGGCTTTTCTGATGTCGCGGGTAAGCGCACGCAGTGGCGTGATCCACATAATCTGCAGACCGTTATTCATTTTGCTCTGCCAGTTATCCGGATGTGTATTAATCCATTCTATTAGCAGAGGCATCCAGAGTGCGAATGTTTTTCCACTGCCTGTAGGAGCATTTAACAATCCGTCTTTACCCTCTAAGTAAGCCTGCCAGCAATCCGACTGAAAATCAAAGGGCGTCCAGCCTTTGCTTTCAAACCATTTCCGAATAACTTCCTCTCCCGGACTAATCATTTTTCGATTTCGACCTCGTCTTTTTTGCAGGAGGAGCTATTTCTTCCGTATGTGCTGCGGGAAGCTCAAGTTCATTGATGTCCCCCTTTTCATAAGAATCCAGAATCTGATGCAGGGTTTCCACGGTATCGGCATCGGCAATTTTCTTGTCTTTGCGCCATTTAAGAATACGGGGGAAACGCAGCGCAACACCGGATTTATGCCTCTTGCTTCTCTGTATTCCTTCGAACCCGATCTCAAATACCAATTCTGGCTTTACTGTCCTGACGGGTCCGTATTTTTCGACCGTATTTCGCTTGACCCAATTATCTACCTCATTGATTTCTTTATCGGTCAATCCGCTATAGGCCTTCGCGAAAGTCACCAGCTGCTTTCCCGACCACACTCCAAACGTATAATCGGTGTAGAGATTCGCCCTTTTTCCGGTTCCACGTTGTGCGTAAGTCATTACCGCATCAATGGATAGGGGATCTATTTTCCATTTCCACCAGTCACCTTTTTTTCTTCCAACCAGATAATGAGATGATTTTCGTTTCATCATCAGGCCTTCAGAAAGCATAGCTCTTGAGTTTCGTCTCATTTCAGTGAGCTGATCCCAGTCTGAGTATTCCAATACTGGAGAAGGCTCAATCATCGGCTGGAGATTACGCTCCTGGATAAGCTGTTCCAAAAGCCTG
Source organism: Bacteroidia bacterium (assembly GCA_038231115.1). GTDB lineage: Bacteria > Bacteroidota > Bacteroidia > CAILMK01 > CAILMK01 > JBBRLW01. The sequence goes on along the minus strand of JBBRLW010000044.1, from coordinate 7,435 downwards.
CGTCTCTCACTCAGCGGGCGCTCTCGGAGATCTTCTCCTTCCAGCTCAAGTAGATCGTACGCAAAAATGCAGACTGGCGCATCCCTAAGAATGGCAGGAGTCAGATTTTTTCTTCCAATACGCGTTTGGAGCACATTGAATGATAAAACACCTCCTTCTTTAAAGGGAAGTATCTCACCGTCTATGACAGTCCCATCCGGAATTTTATCCATGAGAAGTCCGAACTCCGGAAATTTTTCGGTGACTAAATCTTCCCCCCTTGACCAGAGGAACATTTGACCATCTCTTTTAATTAGCTGAGATCTGATACCATCCCATTTCCATTCTGCCTGCCATTCCTCCGGACTTCCCAGGTCAGAAACTGTTCCCTCAATCGCATACGCGAGCATAAAAGGGTAGGGCTGTGAGGTATCCGCTTTTCTGCCGTCCGCATGCATTAATTCTTCAAAGCTGATGGTATCCGGTGACCAGTTACCCATCAGCTTGTGAGTAAGAAGCGCCGGATTGTGTCCGCTATAAATTGATAATGCCCTTACCACCAATTGCTGAGACACACCGACTCTAAAAGTGGAGCTGGTAATTTTATTGAAGACCATACGCTCCTGAGCCGTCATCTGATCCCAGGCGGCAAGCAATGCCTGCTTCCTTTCTTCTTCCGTTTTCTTTTCAAAGAGACGGATATAATTAATCCAGTAGCCTAAGGAGAAATTGCTCTCCTGACTGGGTTCAGGAAGTAACAGTGCAATCGTCTCTGACAAATCTCCTGCTATGGTGTAGCACTCCTCAAACAGCCACAAGGGAACTCCCGCAGCCTCAGAAGCCCAATTCCGCACCAGAGTAGAGTTGACAAATCTGCGCGGACGTCGGCCTGTAAATAGGCTCAGCATCCACATTTTATCCTCGTCAGGAACTTTTTTCAGATAATTTACAATGATCTCAACCTTTTCATTGGTCTTATTGGTCTGATCCAGATCATAAAACAGTTGTGCAAAATGCTTCATGAGGTATATGCATTGAGGTCATTATGCTCTGATTTTAGCTCATCCACTACTTTGTCTTCCGCGGCAGTTTCTTCGGAAAATGTTTCCTCTTCACCTGATTCCGTAAACTGGTGCTCAAATAGCTTGTTTACCGTATGTGCCTCAATTCCCTGATCGCTAAGCCAGCGTGAAAACTGAGAAGTATATCCATGTGTGACAAATACTTTTTCGGCTTCGGTTGCTTTGATGGCTTCATTCAAGCCCGTCCAGTCCGCATGATCGCTGAGCACGAATCCTTTATCTGCTGCCCGCCTGCGTTTGGTACCTCTGAGTGCCATCCATCCTGATGCCACTCCCAGACTGAAGGGCTGAAACCTTTTCAGCCAGGGTGTACCATCTGCTGATGGTGGCGCGACAATTAATGCCCTGCGATATTCTTCCTTTTTTATGGAGGAGTCAACCTTTGCATAATATTCAATATCCTGACCTACTGCACGCAGGCCTTCATTCAGATTATAAATAGCGCCATGTAGGAATATAGGACCTATGCTTGTATCTACATTCTTCAGGATGCGCTGAGCTTTCCCCAGGGAGTATCCAAATATGACACTACACTTGCCTTTGTCCGCATTGGAAGCCCACCATCCGTTGATATCGTCAAAAATCTCCTGCTGAGGCGCCCACTTATAGATGGGCAAACCGAAGGTACTTTCTGTGATAAATGCATGGCATTTTACCGGTTCAAATGCCGGACTTATACCATCATAGACCGTTTTGTAATCTCCGCTTGCTACCCATATCTGTCCTTTATACTCCAGCCTTACCTGAGCTGATCCGATAATATGTCCTGCCGGGTGGAAGCTGATTCTCACTCCATTTATTGTTGTGACTTCATCATAATTTACTCCCTGATAATGATTATTCATACCCAGCCTGATTTTCATGATGGGAATGGAATCATGGTGGGACAGATAGTTCTCCATTCCAAACCGCGCATGATCACCGTGTGCATGCGTAATGACTGCATTTTTTACCGGACGAAAGGGATCAATATAAAAATCACCGATGGCACAGTAGAGTCCTTTATCTGTAAAATCTATCATTTATTGCAGGAAATAATCCCTTGCAATTAAAGGAATTATTGAGCCCTTTTGTTCGGTTTGCTGAAGATTAGGCAAATAAAAAAGCCTGAGCTATACGGCTCAGGCTTGATATGAATACAAATGCTGACTTATTTTTTCATTTCAGCATAATGCTGATAAAAGTACGGAATGGTCTCAATTCCCTTGAAGAAATTCCAGATCCCAAAATTTTCATTGGGAGAGTGAATATCATCGGTATCAAGCCCAAATCCCATCATTACGGATTTAGCACCTAAAATATCCTCAAACAATGCTACAATGGGGATACTTCCTCCGCCTCGTACTGGCAAGGCTTCTTTCCCAAAAGTCTCCAGATAGGCAGCGCTCGCAGCTTTATACTCGGGCGTATCAATAGGAATGACAACAGGCTCGCCGCCATGATGGAAACTGACTTTCGCCGTAATTCCTTCCGGAACAATAGAAAGGAAATGGGCTTTAAAAAGCTCGGCAATTTTCTCTGATTTTTGATTCGGAACTAGCCTCATGGATATTTTAGCACTTGCCTTGCCCGGCAGGACAGTTTTAGCACCTTCGCCTGTGTACCCACCCAGAATCCCATTGCAATCCAGAGTTGGGCGCGTGGAGGTTTGCTCTATAACGCTATATCCTTTTTCACCTCGAGTGGCATTGATTTTCAGCTCTGTTTTATACTCTGTATCGCTGAAGGGAATCTGTCTCATTAGCTCCCGCTCTTCTTCGCTTACATCCAGGACATCGTCATAGAATCCCGGAATCGTGATTTTGCGGGTATCCTTATCAATCAGGGAAGCAATCATTTCAGCCAGCGCATTGATCGGATTGGCTACGGCACCGCCATATACTCCGGAATGCAGATCTCTATTGGGACCGGTTAGCTCTACCTCCACATAGGCCAATCCTCTTAAGCCGACGGTAATGCTTGGAACATCGTTGGCAATCATGGACGTATCGCTGATCAGTACGCAATCGCATTTTAGCTTCTCCTTATTTTTCTGAAGGAAGATTCCCAGATTAGCTGATCCGACTTCCTCTTCCCCTTCAATCATGAATTTAACGTTGCATGGCAGCCCCGTTGTGTTCATCATTAGGTCGAATGCCTTAATGTGCATGTACATCTGACCTTTATCATCACAGGAACCACGCGCATAAATTTTTCCGTTTTTGATGACGGGCTCAAATGGAGGAGAATCCCATAGTTCATAAGGATCAGCAGGCTGTACGTCATAGTGTCCATAGCACAAAACAGTAGGCTTTGATGGATCAGTAATCTTGTCGGCATAAACTATCGGATGTCCTTCGGTTTCACAGATTTCCACATTTTCAGCTCCTGCATCTTTCAGCCGATCCCGCACGTACTCCGCTGTTCGGCGTACATCTGCTTTGAATTTCGGATCTGCACTGACAGAAGGTATTTTAAGCATTTCGAGCAGCTCATTAAGATACTGATCCTTATGAGACTCCAGATAGCTTTCCTGATTATTATTCATCGGATTTTCTAATAAATTTGATGCTGCAAAGTAAGCGAAAAGCATCAGCCCGCCTGCTTATTTTGCTTATGTTTTTCCAGCATGCTCTTACCGTTCCATACACCTGATCTGATTGAAGCTGGCTGCGATGAAGTCGGAAGAGGATGTATAGCAGGTCCTGTGGTAGCTGCAGCAGTAATACTTCGGGAAGATTTTGATAATCAGATTATTAAAGATTCCAAAAAGCTGAGCCTGTCCCAGAGAATCGAGGCCGAACAGATTATTAAGTCAGAAGCTTTGGCCTGGAGCGTATCTACTGTAAATATAGATATTATAGATCGGATCAATATCCTGCAAGCTTCATTATTGGCTATGCATCAGGCAATACAGTCATTAGCCATTGTGCCTCAAACTCTAATTATTGATGGAAATCGTTTTAACGCATACCCATCCATTCCACATCATTGCATTGTAAAGGGAGATTCGAAATATTACTCCATAGCGGCGGCGAGCATTTTGGCGAAAGTTTTTCGAGACCGGATTTTGACAGATCTGGATCAGGAATATCCACAGTATGGCTGGAAAAATAACAAGGGATACCTGACCCGTGCTCATCAGGAAAATCTCTATGCTTACGGAGTTTCTCCACATCATCGGAAATCCTTTGAGCCCGTTAAATCCCTGATACAGGGACTATTTCCCACTACTGGCTGGAAAAAGGATTAAGCTATTTTTCCTCTTCCACTTTTACAGCTTCTGCTTTTTTGCCCTTTTTCTTTTCCTCTTTCTTCTCTTCCTTTTCTTTTTTGTCGGGTTTAGGCTCTTCCTTTTTCTTAATTATTTCCACAGGGATTGGTTCTACTGCTTTCACAGGCTTTAGCGTATCCTCAAATATCTTGGACTCATAAAAATCCTCTCCATAGCTTTGCTCATCCATGTGATTTTCAGAAGCCATGTCTCCCCATTTTCGGGCAGCCTCAGGATCTTTTTTAGCTCCCATTTTCCCTTTCTCGAATGCTACCGATAGCTCCATCTGAGCCTCTCGAACCCCTGACTCGGCTGCGAGCATCATGTATTTCATCGCTTCCTCAGAATTTTTTCTTAGGCCATGTCCTTTCTCGTACATCGTGGCCAAATGATACTGCGCCCGTGGAAATCCTGCCTCTGCTGATTTGCGATAATAATTGACGGCCTCATCCAGATTTTTGTCGAGATGTTTCCCGACCTCATTACATAATCCATAATTATACTGACCCGCCGGGGATCCGGCATTTGCAGATTTTTTGAACCACTGAACAATCTTTTTTTCTTCTTTATTGATCAGGCCGTAATTGTTCATCGCCTTAGGCTGACCTTTCTCGGCAGCAATCCGGTACCACACCTGATGATCATCATAGCTGAGTCCTGCACCTTCCAGGCATTGCTTGTGATAGCACATGTAGGCCGTAGCAAATTGTGCCTCTGCCACACCTCCATCGGAGGCTTTCAATAACCATTTAATTCCTTCACAGGGCTGATTCAGCCGTTTCGGATCGCAAAGCATCAAACCTATCTTATAGCATAGATCCGCATCCATGTAAGGTGACTCAAAATACTTTTTGACATGCTCCAGCGCCTGCTGCTCCTTACCGAGGTCGAACATTTCGCTGGCCTCAATATTCTTTTGCCGGACATTACTTTCTTCCATGGGATCAGCTACCGGAGCGGCAGCCGTTGCAGCTTTAGCTGATTTGGGGGAAGCTTTTTTCTTCGGAGCCTGTGCGTCAACGATCATCGAACTGATGAGTAAAATAAATATCAGGAAATATCTCGGCATGGCTTATTGATAAGAATATGCAAAATAAACGCATTCAGTGCATTAAGCGCATAGATTTCTGCATTAATATTGCAAATTTTAAAGCCTTCTCTACTATTCAGTTGATATCCCTTTCCTGTCACGGTCATACACTTGAACTGCTTCCTGAGCGCGCCATATTCTGGAGGGATACATCCACTCTTCTCGTCTCTGACATTCACTTGGGCAAGGCTACGCATTTCCGGAAAGCAGGGATTCCTGTCCCTTTTCGCAGTGGCTATAAAGATTTGGTGATGCTTGAGGGGCTTATTTCCAAATATAATCCAAATGAGGTACTGATCCTCGGGGATCTTTTCCATTCAACACATAACTCCGAATGGGAAGTGTTTAAACAATGGAGAGATAAATTTTCCTCCACCCATTTCCGCCTGATTGCTGGTAATCATGATATTATTGCTGAGCGCCATTATGATGATGCGGAACTTATAGTGCATTTCGATTTATACGAATGCGGACCTTTTGCTTTCAGCCATATTCCGGAAGTCAATAGTAAATCAGATAAATATCTGTTTTCAGGACATATTCATCCAGGTATCAGACTCTTCGGTAAAGGCGGACAGGCTGAAAAGCTGCCGATATTTTATTTTTCCAAAGACTTTGCAGTAATGCCCGCCTTCGGAAATTTTACCGGATTAGGCATCATCAAGCCCAATACCGGCGATAAGCTCTATGCCATAACGCCGACTCAGGTTTTCGCGCTTCAGCATCCGCCACACGTATTTCCTGATCTCTAAAAGGCCCGTGACAAGCCAATCAGGTAACGGAATTTGAAAGCCTGGCTCTCCCCGGAGCTAAGGGTGTTGACATAAAACGGCATGTCAAACCGGACAATAAAAGGCTCGATTTCCGTCAGACTTGGATAAGGTTTGATTTGTAGGGCGAATCCCAATCCTGCATCCATCTTAATATCCGAAAACTGGAGTGTCTTTTTCTCATTTTGAAATCCGATACTTCCCGCATCATAAAAGAGATAACTTTTCAGTCTTAAGTATTTGCTGAGCGGGTTGATACGAAAAGCGAACAATCTGTCAAACTCCAATTCTCCATTGTAGCTGATCCCTGCTGTACCCGAGTATGTGAGAATCTGTTTGCCGTCTTTAAAAATCGGAGCCGCATAGCCTGCATAAGCTCTGAGATTCATTCCTCCACCTGCTGATATATGCGAAAATCCGGTTCCGATAGCCAGGTACTCATTTGTCACCGGAAAAAATCCCCGACTACGGAAGTACTTGTTTTCCATGAGCATCTCCGGATTATCATTCGCAAGCCATACTCTACTTTCCGGCGCAATCGATTGACCATCCATATATTGAGCAAAAAGCCTGTTTTTGAGAAGGATTTTTCTTAAGCGCAGATTTGCCAGCGCTTCATATTTGAGCTGAGTATAGCTGTAATCGCTGAATACTGCCGAGCTTCTTACCGTAAGCCCATGATAAAAGCTGATGTTTCTTCCTGCCGAGCCACCTCTGCCTATTCCAAAGTATATATTATTATTCAGCTTTCCTGACTGCCACTCTTTTGGAAAAATGAGATACTCCAGATCATGCTGATATGGCCTCATGAATCCTTTAAATCCGAGGCTCAGATCATACAGCCTGTAGCTTCTCTTCAACTCGGTTTTTAGCAGATAGAATCCATCGAGGACGCGGGCATTAACCGAGTAGCTTAAATCCTTATTCACTTTCATCAGCCGGTCTTCCCAAAAAAGATTGAAATTTACAGGCACATATCCGGATGCATTCTGGAACGCGTACTGATGCGCCAGAGTCGTATTAACCCAGATACTTGCTTCAAGATTCTTTCTTCTCTGCAGATAGTTTCCACGAAAATGTATCCCTGCCTTGATCCCATCCAATCCATTGTACCAGAAATCGGGTCTGATATATACTTTGTAAATGCTCCGGCCATACGAAGGACTGTAGAGCGGATCAAGCCGAAATCGGATAGCTGATTTAGAGGAATTGTTCAGCAGATTTATGTCCGTCATTAGCAGGGAAGTATCAATTCGGACTT
>JBBRLW010000043.1:0-9740 GCA_038231115.1 Bacteroidia bacterium | reverse complement strand
GGTTCAGCACCAGTCCACCTTTTTGATATCGGTGTCGGTCAAACATCTGTTCGGCACGTCCGTAATAATAATTGATGATCGGCTCCTTTTTGTAGAGCGCCTCGCGGAGATATTGCTGAAGGTCTTCCAATCTGTGTACTTCATCGGCGTGGCGGCCATACTTGTGCTCGAGCCAGAGCAGCTCCCCCAGTGTAGCAAATGATTCATTCATGGATAGCTCCGCCCAGCTCTCGCAGGTCACCAGATCTCCGAACCAGTGATGAAATAGCTCATGGGCGATGACATCTTCGTGCGTTTCGTTGAGATGTTCACGCGCATCATGCTGCAATCCCTGGAAATGCGTCACGGCAGAGGTGTTTTCCATGGCACCGGCGATAAAATCCCGCAGGACAATCTGCCGGAAAGCAGGCCAGGGATACTCATATCCGAGCCTTTTTGAGAAGAACGACAGCATCTCGGGCGTATTGCCGAAGATCATCCGCGCATATTTCTCCTGACCCTTTTCTACGAAATAATCCACCGGAATCTCTCCGTGTGATGATTTCCACTGATCTCTGATCCGGCTGAATTTCCCGACTACAAATACGCTCAGATACGGCGCATGAGCCATAGCCATCTGCCAGTGATCGGTACGGGAGCCATCTTTATTCAGCTTGCCGGACTGTAATAGTCCATTGCTGAATGTGGTATAGGCTGTATCTACCGTCAGATATATGTCGGTCGTCTGGCGCTGATTGTTTGCTTCGATCGTCGGCATCCATGCGGAGTTGTACTCTGTTTCGCCCTGTGTCCATAGCTCCGTCGGATAGGTAGAGTCTGCACCATTGGGATTGATGTAATAGATTCCCAGCTCGTCCCGAGGGAGGGCCGTAGCAGAGGTATCTGAAGGATCAGCCGCCTGTGCAGTATATTTGATCAGCAGATTGATTGTATCCTTTGGTGCACGCTTCCGCTGAAGATGGATCGTCAGCTTGAGGCCGTTATAGGTGTAGGGAAGCTGTTCCCCGGAAATATCCTCGGCTTCCCGAACAGATTCGATTTTGAATCGCTTTGCGTCTAATACGAGCGAGTCCTGGGCATAGGCATAGGGGATGAGCTTGATCTGTGCCGTCCCGGAGAGGGTCTGATGCTGAAAATCAGGACGCACGTCCACACGTGTATGGATCAGCTCAAAGTATTTGGTTTTGAATCCTTTATATGAGTTATCCTGAGGCCTGACCGTCAGTCCGGCCATATCCAGGTATTTGGCTTCCAGCTGATCGCTGGCGCGCTGATGCTTCTGTTTATGCATCATTCCGCAACCGGATATAATCACCATCAAAGTGGCTATGACGCATGCCATCGGCAGACTTCTGGCGGGAAGTAGTATTCTGGGAAAGATAAGTTTGCGCAAAATCAGTACAAATATATGAAATACCCTATTAGTGGAGACTGCGCGAGACTCAGTTAAGGAAGAACTTCCCTGACCATCCCTCCATCCGGATGAGGTACATCCCTGCCGGCAAATGCTCCGGAAGTGCAATCTCCGCCCTGACCAGACCCGTCCCGACCTGCTGCGCCTGCATATTCAGCAGCTCATAAGGCCTGCCGATCATCTGCGGAGGCAGGAATAACAGCCTCAGGCTATGACTTTCTGCGGAATAGTGCAGCCGGATGCCCTGGAGTACCGGAGCCGGCACCTCATTCACTGCTACCACAGAGTCGATTTTGAGGGTAAAAAGTCCGTTGCTCTGGTCGGAAGCGATAATTGTCCCGGACTTAAAAAAAGGATATATATGCCAGCATCCATTGAGGTCGCTATAACCCAGTCCGTTTTGAGGATAGGTATCATACTGGCTCAAAAATATAGGATGGGAAGGGTCAGATACGTCAAACAGCACAACGCCATCCTCATAATAGCTGAGGATGAGCAATTTCCCGATAATGTAGGGATTGTGCGGCACACTCCCCTGCGCATCATGGATGCCACAGGTTGTGATAAAGTCCGGCTCGGCATTTCTGGATTTGCGGAGCTTCCGGACATCAAATATCTTGACCACCTGTCCGGTATTCTCATCCGTTGAAAAGAGCGTGTTGCCATCATCCGAGAGGCAGGACGAGTGATTGAATCCCTGCCTCGGATAGCGCGTAATGGAAGAAATAAGCCTGGGGGACTGTTTATCGCGGTAATCATAAATAAACATCCCGTCATCCGCACAGGATAGCCAGGCAGTATCCCTAATCACAGTAGCCTCGTGCACATAGGAAAACAGTCCTTTGGGATCGAGAAAGCTGATGAGCGTAGGGCGCTCCGGATCATCCAGACTGAGCGCTGCGAAAGCCCTGACCGACTTATTCTTCAGTACCGGATGCGCTATGTAGAGCGTTTTCCCCTCAATGAACAGATCATGTGCCCGCTGAAAAATCGTGTCCGAGTCATAGACCTTGTGCACCGAGTCCGGCAGATAGCTCAGGTCAAATACCTGAAGCGACGATTTCCACTCATCCGCAATGGCGTAGGCATAATGACTGTAGGTCTGGAACTCGCGGTGGACACAATAGCTATCCCGACCGGCTTCTACATCGCATAATTTTGGTCGACGGGGATCTGTAACATCGAAGAAATAGATAGAATCCGTGGAGCCCATCACCGCATATTCGCGTCCCTGTGAAGAAGTCCAGCCCCAGAGGCTGTTGAAGGTCTGTTTTCCAATGCTCCGCAGCTGATCATTATCCCATCTGCCGAGGAAAGTCAGCTGCGGCTGTTTGTCCTGAGCGGATATGTATCCAGGATATAATAGACGTGTTATTCCAATTATAATGAGGCAATGGCGGATAAAAGTTATCAATATTTATATGGCTATTTATCAGTCTATTATACGGAAAAATTAATGATGAAGTACAATCTATTTTCTTTGTGTTATTCCTGGCAATTCTTCAAACTGACCGGCAAGCCATCCTTTCTCCCCATTTACATAATTGCATTTGCCTTCCTCTCCTCAAATATAGCAAATTTGATGCAGGTGGGCATATTTGCTATCAGCACTATTCCTGCTATGGAAAACTCTTTCATTCAGGATAACTGAACATAATTCTCTCTAATCCGACTAAATTTGCCTGGATTGAAAAAACTCTGCTTATATGTTTTTGGCCTTATTCTCTGCGGCAGCGGTCTTGCCTCTGCCCAGTCCGTATCAGCTGAATTTGACGAGATCTGCCGAAAGGCCGAGTCTCTGATTATTCAGGGACGTTTGGCCGAGGCGCGGCAGGTATTGAGTCCTGTAAGAGAATCGAATGCGGTTGCAGCGTGTCTGATGTCGCAGTCACAGGTCTATGAAGTAATGCTGACGGGCAGCGATGCCGTAGCCGATAAGCTCCTTGATGATGTGGATGCGTACAAAAAGACGATTAACAAGGCGCCGGAGAGCAGTCCCTGGCAGCGCTACGCACTCGCTGAAGTGTATATCCATCAGGCCGTAGCCGGATTTAAAACCGGAGGACAGATTCAGCCTGCCCTGCATCTGCGGACGGCTTATAAGCTCCTGAAAACCAATTCCAGGCTTTTCCCGGACTTTCTGCTGACGTATAAAGACCTATGGATGCTCGAGGCTGGCATCGGATCTATTCCGGAAAAATACGGATGGGCACTCAATATTCTCGGACTTTCTGGCAATCTCAACGAAGCCGTAGCCAACTATCGCAGCTTTCCCGAGAAGATCAAAGCCAATCCTGAACTGTCCATTTTCTATGATGAGGCCTCTTTAATAGATGCCATGCTGCTATATCACATGGGAAATCAGAAGGATGCCGCCTCTCAGGTGCTGATGCGTACCGGTTCCGATGCGAGCCGTGATCCCATGCTGATGCTCATCCGGATGAGCCTCTCATTCAAGCTCAAGGAATCTGCCCAGATCGACCTCATGGTTTCCAATCCGGGACGCTTCGCCGCTTTTCCCGTCTATAACTATTATAAGGGACAGCGGCTCCTGCAACAGCTGCGTCCGGAAAGCGGACAGTTTCTCGCCAAATTCATTGATGTGCAGAAGAACGGGACCTATGTCCGGGATGCCTATCTCAAGCTCAGCTATGCCTGGCAGCTGGCCGGAGATACCGTCCAGGCACACGAAATGCTGCGCCGGCTCCTTCTGACTAAAGTCTCCGTAGGAGAAGAAGATGTCAACGCTACCTATGAAGCCAAAACCGGAACCCTGGCACATCCGGATCTGCTGAAAGCGCGGCTCCTTTTTGATGCGGGCAAGCTGGATGAATCCCTGGCAAAGCTCGGTTCCATAGATACCAAATCACTTAGTCAGATAGAACTCACGGAGTACTATTACCGCAAGGGTCGTGACTATGAGTCCAAAGGAAAAGAATTTTATCCGCAGGCACTGCAGAGCTTTGCCCAGGCGACCGGAATCAGTTTGCGGACTTCTCATATCCCCTATTTTGCTCCGGCCTCCTGTTATGTATCCGGACTTATTTCCGAGAAGCTCTCTCATCCCACGGAAGCCGCCAACTGGTTCCGGAAATGCCTCAGCTACAAAGACTATCCCTATGAGATCAGCTTCTCCCAGAAAGCCAAAGCCGGACTGGAAAGAGTCAGGAAGAAGTGATGGGGGGTAGCTATCCCATAGGGATGAAAGATTGATTTCCCTCCTCCTTTCAACTCTCCCTAACTTTCCATACTTTTGTACATAGAACTATTATTGAATCAAAGAATAATGAACAGACTTAAACTCCTGGCAGCTGCTTTTACTCTCCTGACGGCATTCGCATGCTCTAAAAAGGATACGGCTACTCCGACTACGACCACCACAACCTCCACGACGACGACGACCGTTGCTGCGGATGTCAAGCCGCTCGCATGCTTTACCACGACACCAAGCGGGATTGCCGAGATCGGAAAGACGATCTCCATGGCAGATTGCTCCAATAAGGCATTCTCTTATCAGTGGGATTTTGGAGATGGATCTGCAATAGTAACCGAAAGGCAGCCAAATCACGTATATACTACGGCTGGAAAATACACCATCAAATTGAGAATTTTCAGTGCGACCAAAGTCTATAAGGATTCTGCGACTGCTTCCATTACGATCGGAAGCCGCTATATTTCCAAGATTATAATCACCAAGCTGAATTTTTATACCGTCTCCGGAGACGGATGGGACAAGTTTGAAAAGGGTGCCGATACCGTTGGTCCTGATTTGTATATTGCAGTAGGACCCAGCGGCAAGACAGCAACAGTGACGACTGCTCCCGTATATGACGTGACCCCTTCCACGCTGGCTACATCTGCCATTTTTGACTTCAAAGCTGCCGGAATTGATTACGTCCTGAAAAATGAAACTACGGACTTCACCATCGGTGATAAAGACGTTCCGGTATCTGATATCATCGGTACGATTACGACCAATGCCGGAGTTGCAAGCTCCAGCCCACTGACAGTTAGCACCAAGGATGGCAAGAATACCATTCAGATATTCTACGAAATTAAGTAGCTATCTGATTAACAATAATTTAAAGCGGAGGCAATTTGATTTGCCTCCGCTTTTTTTATGCACTAAGGAATGATATTTGAGTAAGGAAGGAACTGATACAGGCAGGATCTGATAAAATATGTCCATTTTTTTGGCTATTCCATTAATCCGCGTTCTATGTAGAATATGAAGTATTGTTTAACTTTGGCTTGTATATTGATAAACAAAAGTAGCATCTCATCCATTGAAAGTCTCGGTTTTTAGAAAAGCACATTTCAACGCAGCGCACCGCCTGCATAACTCATTCTGGACGGATGAGCGCAATCGCGAGGTTTTCGGACTCTGCAATAATCCAAATTATCACGGACATAACTATGATCTGATTGTCTGTGTTAAAGGCGAGATAGATCCGGAAACCGGATTTGTCATCGACATGAAAGTGCTGAAAGATATCATTGAAAGAGAAGTATCCGAGCGCTTTGATCACCGCAACCTCAATCTGGATATTGATGATTTTGCTGCGCTTAATCCTACGGCTGAAAACATTGCTGTGGTAGCCTATAACCGTATCCGACCACATCTTGATTCAGTGTTAGAACTGAGCGTCAGGCTGTATGAAACGGAAAATAACTTCGTAGAGTATGCCGGTGCCTGAGCGCCGCACAGTTCCCAAAGAATTACAGAATGAAGAATAAATCCTTTTTACATTTGAATCACATCACTAATCCGCTTCCACCGGAGCATGATGAGCTCGGAGAGAATCACATCGGCAGCTCGGCAGATACGCCCCTGCGCGAGGATGCCTTTCAGCTTGATGATGCTACTAAAATTGAGCTGATCCAGAAGCATTTTCGGGAGATTATGCTCGTCCTGGGACTTGATATGTCCGATGACAGCCTGAAGGGTACGCCGCGCCGTGTGGCGAAGATGTACGTCCAGGAGATATTCTCGGGACTCAATCCCGCTGCCAAGCCCTCCATTACCCTGTTTGAAAATAAATACGGATTCGACGAGATGGTGCTGGTACGCGACATCAGCTTTTATACAACCTGCGAGCATCATTTTCTGCCTTTCTTCGGAAAGGCGCATGTAGCGTACATGCCGAAAGGCAAGGTGGCTGGACTTTCCAAGATCAACCGACTGGTTGAGTTCTTTGCAAAGCGCCCTCAGGTTCAGGAACGCCTCACCATGCAGATTGCACAGGAAATCAGAGATTCATTTGCGACCGAGGATGTTGCGGTGATGATCGAAGCCAAGCATTTGTGTGTTGCTGCGCGCGGTATTGAAGATGTTCATAGCGATACCGTAACCTCCAAATACTTCGGAAAATTTAATCACGATGATCTCCGCAACCAGTTCCTTGGTGCGGTACAAAACCGGATCGCCGGATAATCAGCTGTTTCTCATTTTCATTGTTTATATTGTTTCAGGCCCCGATGTTACGCACACTTCGGGGCTTATTTTTGAAGCCTGTAGCGCAAATATAATATGTCCGATATAAAGCAAAAAAAACTGGAAATCAGTATTTTCTGGTTCCGAAGAGATCTCCGCCTTGAGGATAATGCCGGACTATATCATGCACTAAAACAGGCGAAGAATGTACTTCCGATGTTTGTTTTTGACCGCGACATCCTGGATGATCTTGCAGATAAATCCGATGCACGTGTCCAGTTTATCCATGACTGCATCAGCCGCCTGAGCGAACAGCTCGCCACAGAATATCACTCTGCCATATCTGTCTATTATGGACGTCCTCTGGAAGCATTCAAATCTCTGATGGAGCAATATGATATCCGGGGAGTATATACCAACCGCGACTATGAGCCGTATGCAAAACAGCGCGATTCGGAAGTTAAAGAGCTGCTTGCCGCGCATCAGATACTTTTCTCGGACTATAAAGATCATGTGATCTTTGAGCGAGATGAGGTGGTCAAAGCGCCCGATGCGCCTTACTCCATATTTACTCCGTACTCTAAGAAATGGCTGGCGCGCGCGGAGTCGGATACATTTTACTTCAAAGCATATCCGGTGGAAAAATATGGGACAAATTTCCTGAAGACGGATTCGCTGCCGATACCTTCTCTCGAAGACATGGGATTTAATAGCAGCAGGATTGTGATTCCGCCATCGGAGTTTCAGGAGGCGCTGATCCATCACTACGATAAAACCCGCGACTATCCCGGACAGGAGGGTACCAGCCGCCTCGGAGTACATCTCCGGTTTGGGACAGTGTCCATCCGTGCACTGGCACGGAGAGCACAGGCGCTGAATGCGGTGTTCCTTAAAGAGCTCATCTGGCGGGATTTCTATGCCATGCTCCTGGATTTCCATCCGCGTATTGTGCATGAGTCCTGCAGGCCGGAGTTTGACCGTATTCAATGGCGCAATGATTCTCAGGAGTTTGAGCTATGGAAGCAGGGAATGACGGGATATCCCTTAGTGGATGCGGGCATGCGTCAGCTTAATACGACCGGATACATGCACAACCGAATCCGGATGGTCGTGGCCAGCTTCCTGTGCAAGCATCTGCTCATTGACTGGCGCTGGGGCGAGGCATACTTTGCTCAGAAGCTGCTCGATTATGATCTGGCCTCCAATAATGGCGGATGGCAATGGGCCGCAGGCACGGGATGCGATGCAGCCCCTTATTTCCGAGTCTTTAATCCGCAGGCACAGGCTGAAAAATTCGATAAATCCGAGTCCTATATTCGTGCCTGGGTTCCCGAGTATTCCACACAAACCTATCCCAAGCCGATGGTCCCGCATGGCTTTGCACGCGATCGCGCGCTGGCTATCTATAAAGAAGGACTTAAGCGCCTGTCCTGATTCATTCAGCACTGAATTTGTATGAGTATTCCATTCCTGTTATGAATCAAAATTCGCTTTGGGACGATTTCCGGCTCTATATTCTGCAGAGCGGAAACATACTGAATAAGTTACTGGCCGTCAATGTTATTGTCTTCATTGTTTTCGGTTTATTCGAGGTTTTCTCAAACCTCACGCAAACTGCCGGAGGGGCGTATCATGATATTATGTCATGGCTGATATTCCCGAGCAATCCGGTGACCTTTATCCTCCATCCCTGGACGATTATCAGCTATCAGTTTTTACACTCCGGATTCTTTCATTTATTCTCCAATATGCTGATGCTGATGTTTGCCGGAAAGATTTTCCGGGAGTATCTCGGCGATAAAAAGCTGCTTTCTTTATACCTGCTCGGAGGCGCCGCCGGAGCCTTGTTTTATATGGCAGCTTTCCAGACCTTTCCATTTTTTAGTGCCGCGAAAGACTATTCCACACTTGTAGGTGCATCGGCTTCGATTATGGCCATACTCGTTGCCGTTGGGACACTTCTTCCACGATATACCGTAGTACTGATCATCATTGGACCGGTACAGCTAATCTATATAGTACTTGTCCTGGCGGTGATTAATATCCTGACCGTTACCGGAGGCAATGCCGGAGGCGCTCTTGCACACATCGGTGGCGGACTGTTTGGATATCTTTATATCCGCGCCCTTCAATCCGGAAATGACCTGGGCGCATGGCTCAGTAAGCTCATTGAGGGGATATCCGGATTGTTCACGTCAAGCCGCTCGGCACGCTCTCTGAAAGGCCGCTCCGGTGGAGCAGAGTCCTACATATACTCTTCGCAGAGCAATAGTATTTCAGATGCGCGCTCCCCTCGATCCTCGGCACAGAACGGAATATCGCAGTCGGAAATCGACCGAATTCTCGACAAAATATCCCAAAGCGGATATGAATCCTTATCTTCGAAGGACAAGGACCTGCTTTTTAAGGCTTCCCACGATGGACAATAGTCCACACCTTTGCGCTTTTCCACTCAACGCTCCAACACTTTGCAGGTAAATTCCAATGATATTCCGGAACCCCAGAAGCGCTCGCGCATACTGAATATCCTGCTATGGACTTTCGGGGGAGGATATATCCTTAATTTCCTCTTGATTTGTATCACGGCACTGGCTCCGTACATCTCTCCGAACTTTTTCTGGTGGCCTGCACTGATCCAGATACTCTGGCCTATCTGGTTTGTAATACACGTGATCATGACCATCATCGGATATGCCTGGTACTTCAAACAAACGGAGTATTACTATCAGGGAATGATCGTGAAGACCGGATTCGTATTCATGTTCTTCAGCATGATACGTCTCTACGGGCTGGGTAGCGCGCAGCTGCCGCTTGCATCAGAGTCAACGCCCATTAAGATAGCCAGCTATAACGTGATGGGATTCGGATGGTATGTGCATAAAGCGGATGCGG
>JBBRLW010000042.1:0-10011 GCA_038231115.1 Bacteroidia bacterium | reverse complement strand
TGACGGATTAACTATTGAGAAATCCGTATCATGCCTGATATCTACTTTAGCTCCTGCATATTTTTCCTGCACGTGAATGGATCCGGGTCCATGGCATCTTTCACAATCGATACCTTCCGGAATCTTCGTAAATTTATTCTGACTGCCTTCCACAAACTTGGGATAGGCATTATGGCACGAAATACATTCAAGCCCTAAAGCTCTTTCAAAACGGGAATTGTATCCTTTTTCAAAGCCCGGAGGAAGATCCCATATTCCCTTTTGAACATAAAAAGTAAATGGAGCCTGATACAGGTACCCGTTCCGATTCAAAATGTGGGAATTGGTATGGTGTCCGGAACCAACAATGTAATCAATCTTCTCGACGCGACTGAGTAGTGTATCTGATCCCTTAATCTTATACTCTTTAATAAAAAGTGTGGAATCCTTCCAATAGGGGTGATAGTGAAAGCCTGAAGAGGAATCGAAGATATCGGTAGAGGATGTAAAGCGACCGGATGTTTTATTAAGAGTAGCGTGTCCGAAGGACTTGCCCATTCCGGTTTCTATAAATGTTTCATAAACATCTGAATGACAGGTTTTGCAGGTATTAATTCCGACGTATCGGGCTGTATCTGAAAGATTTTTCCACCTGGATATTGGCTCTCGAGGCAGCTCGGCATTTTGATGGGACCGGCACTGATAGCAGATCATAAGCACCACAGCCAGCAGAAATAAATAGGATATCCGGACGCGACTCCTAAATAGCATATCTTCGAAAATACGACAAAATCAGCGTTTTTCAAGCGATATTCGCAGTATGAGTGCTGAAGAAATCCGGAAATTGATAGATGCATCCGTATTTAGCACCTCAAGAAGCGGCGGCAAAGGAGGACAAAACGTCAATAAAGTAGAAACCAAAGTCGAGATGCGGTTAAGTCTGATTAACAGTCAGCTTTTTTCGGCTGAGCAGAAGGAAGTTCTACAGATTGAACTCATGAATCGGCTTACTATCCATCAGGAAATAATTGTTACTTCAGAAGCGTATAGAACTCAATTACGAAATAAGGAAGAAGCCATCAAAAAAATGGTTGCGATCCTGGAAAAGGCACTGGAAGTTAAAAAGGTCAGGAAGAAAACGAAGGCAACAAAAGCTTCCCGGGAAAGGAGAATAAGCGAGAAGAAAAAGCGGGGAGAGATAAAGGATATGCGTAATTTCAGATTCTAATTCCAGGGAAATGTCGCACTTTAAATTTCCGATCGTAATTCTAATAATATGCCTGTCGTTCAGCTCATGCTCGCTTTTTCGGAAGAAAAGCGCAAATGATAGTGATGGATCGAATGCAGGGAAATCTCTTATCAAGAAGTACGAAATGGCCATCGGTCAGGACATCAATGCAAGGAAGAGCTATCAGCTTTATCTGTACATAGATAACTGGATGGGTACTCCATATTGCTTCGGAGGTGCATCAAAGAAATGCACCGATTGCTCCGGATTTATATCCAATATATACACCAACGTATATCATTTGAAGATTCCGCGTAATTCTAATGACATGATGGAATCATCAAAGAAAGTGAAGCAGAAAAAGCTCAAAGAAGGAGACCTCGTCTTTTTTGACACGAATAAATCGCATAAGGCCTCTCACGTAGGATTATACCTCGGCAACAAGAAGTTTGTCCATGCATCAACAAGCAAAGGCGTGCGAATTGATGATCTCAGTGATAAATACTATGATCAAACCTATATCAAGGGAGGAAGGATGAGGTAGGCAGAGTATTAGTACTCATCCTCTTCCATTGCAGGCATGGTAAACATACCGCTCAAAAGATCTCGGAACTGAAGTCCGCGCTCGAGGCGCGATTTACTTATCAGAGAATATTCCGCCAATCCATGAAGGGCAAATTCCATAAGAAACAGTTTGTCTGATTTGCTGGCATCAGAATGATATTTCTGAACCAGTTCTTTGAGTCCCGGGATATTATTCAATGCTGCTTGATATTCATTCTGTGTACAGTCATTTAGAATATCAAGAGTATTACCGGATCCGAAATAGCTTACGATAAGCTCATACGGATTTTCCTTTGCTTTCTTCTTTTTCTTCTGATTGTCCGGCTCGGGGAAAATACTTGTGAACAGAGTCCGTATAGATTTACCCACCAAAATCTGAGCTACATTGCCCGGACCTTCCTGCTCCCCTTCGTACACCAGCTCTATTTTTCCAGTAATGGCGGGAATAATCCCCCAAAAGTCTGAAACCCGGACGGAGCTTTCCTTTTCGCCATTAATGAGCGCTCTACGCTCCGCAGTACTGATCAGATTCTCGTACGCGGAAATGGTCAAGCGCGCAGAAACTCCACTCTTGGCATCAACATACTCACTGCCACGTGCTTCAAATGCAATTTGCTCAATAAGATCTTCGGCGAGGGCAGGAATACGTACAGAGTTACGCTGATCAGGATGGAGCTTCGCTTCCTGACGGGTAATCTCCTTTGAAATTTCTACCGTTTTAGGATAGTGTGTAAGAATCTGGCTCTGGATCCTGTCTTTAAGCGGAGTAACAATAGATCCTCGATTGGTGTAGTCCTCCGGATTGGCTGTAAAAACAAACTGAATATCTAATGGAAGACGCAGCTTGAATCCTCTGATTTGTATATCCCCTTCCTGAAGTATGTTGAAAAGCGATACCTGGATACGAGGTTGTAAATCAGGAAGCTCGTTAATTACAAAGATTCCTCTATGGCTTCTTGGGACAAGTCCGAAGTGAATTACTCGCTCGTCTGAGTATGGCAATTTCAGGTTTGCTGCCTTGATTGGATCAGCGTCGCCAATCAAATCTGCTACGGATACATCCGGGGTAGCGAGTTTTTCAGTAAAACGCTCATTGCGATGCACCCACGCAACCGGAGTTTCATCACCCATATCTCTGATTTTATCAAATCCATAGCGTGATATAGGATTCATAGGATCATCATGGATTTCAGAGCCTTCAATAATAGGCATATACTCATCCAGAAGATCAATCATCAGGCGTGCGATACGCGTTTTCGCTTGACCTCGGAGGCCAAGCAGGATCATATTATGCCTCGATAAAATGGCGCGCTGAAGATCAGGAATTACGGAATCTTCATATCCGAGAATTCCTTTAAACGCATCCGTTTTTCCTTTTAAGGTCAGGATAAGGTTGGTTCGTAGCTCCTCTTTAATAGTACGAGGATGATAACCCGATTTTTTGAGGTCACCTAAAGTTTTGATATCTGGTTTCATGTATTATCTGACTCTTTTTCTTCTGTTCCGTTCATAGTCCTGAAAGACGTAATCTCCCAGTCCCTGTAAGCTTGTGTAGAAAGCTTGTCCATTGTTGACCTCAGTAAACTCTTCCACAAAACGCTGAAGGTATGGATCAGTAGCTACCATAAATGTGGTAATCTTGATTCCAAGTCTTCTGCATTGCGCTCCAAGGTTGAGTGTCTTGTTAATGATCTTTCTATCCAGCCCAAAGCTGTTTTTGTAATACTTGATGCCTTCTTTAAGGCAGGTAGGCTTGCCATCAGTGATCATGAATATCTGCTTGTTTGAATTCTTCCTTCTGCGGAGCAGATCCATGGCAAGCTCGATCCCTGCGACCGTATTAGTATGATATGGGCCAACCTGTAAGTAAGGAAGATCCTTAATCTGAATTGGCCAGGCATCGTTTCCAAATACGATTATATCCAGCGTATCCTTGGGATAACGTGTAGTGATCAGCTCGGATAGTGCCATCGCAACCTTTTTAGCAGGTGTTATTCTATCCTCTCCGTATAGAATCATGGAGTGACTTATATCAATCATTAGCACGGTTGAGGTCTGCGTCTTAAACTCGGCTTCTTCTACTTCCAAATCTGCTTCTGTAAGAAATAAATCATCTGATAAGCCATGGTTGATCTGCGCATTCCGCAGAGAATCTGTCATGGCAATCTGATCATATTTATCTCCAAACTGAAACTCTCTCCGATCAGAGGTTTTCTCATCACCGTTTCCGGAAAAATGCGTTTTGTGATTGCCTGCCGGAGCCTTCTTGAGCTTACCGAAAATTTCATCCAGACTCTGTTTTCTGATGGATTGTTCAGATTTCGAGGTAAGTCCCAGACTTGAAGGGTCATTGTCATCTCCTTTGATGTAGCCCTTATTTTTAAGATCTTCAATAAAATCGCCCATTCCATACTCATCCGTAGTCATCTGGTGCTTGCGATCCAGCTGATTCATCCAATCTAAAGCTTCAGCTACATCCCCTGATGTGTAATTGAGGATCTGAAGGAATAAATTGAGAAGCTGTTTAAAAGGATCCTGATTTGGATCCTCAGGAATGAGATCTGTAAAACGATAGCCGAGCATGGGATAAAAAACCTGATTTCATCAAATTGCGTGCAGACTTCCAAGGAAATCATCAAACAAGATATATTAAATTTATTGAAGTGAAACTTTCACCTCTTTTATGAGTCAAAAATTGCGATAGACTTTGAAAATCCGTAATTTAGCCTTTTATTGCTCTATGCTGAAACTTGGTACAACTGCATTCAGGACCATCAGGAATTGCCTCCTTCTGATAACTCTGCTTATAACCGCTCTACAAAGCCACGCAAATCACCTTACAGGAGGTGAAGTCACTTACAAGTGGTTGAAAGGAAACTACTTTATCCTGACTTTCAACGTTTACAGAGATTGCTCAAGCGGAGGAGGTACCAAACCAGCACTTGATAATCAGATTGATTACAAGGTTTTTAATGGATCCAACAAATCTGTTACTTATGGGTCTTACACAGCAAAGCTATATACCAAGGTTAACGTACAGCCTTCTGCACCTAATTGTCAGTCACCTACCGGATATTGTCTTCAGCAGGGTACGTACATCGATACGATCGCATTAGGCAGCGATACCGTCGGATATCATGTCGTATGGTTTAGAGGAAATAGAAATGCGGCCATTGTTAACCTATCAAATCCGAGTAATGTAGGATCAGTATGGTATTGCTTTATTCCTCCAGTCATTTATAAAAACAGCTCTCCGCAGTTTCTGACCAGTCCTCTACCCTATTTGTGCGTTAAGACAAAAAATATTCTTAACCAGAATGTATCTGATCCGGACAATGACTCATTAGTTTTTAGCGCGCCCACTCCTTGGATATCCAATTCAGGCTTTTCGGGAATACCTACGCCCACCCCACCTCCGTTTACTAACGCTACTTATGCCACCGGATATAATAATACCTATCCGTTTGGGACGACCAATCCCGCAATAATTATTGATCCTGTTACAGGCGAGATAACGAGTACGCCCGGTGCATCTGGACAGTATGTTGTGGCCGTATCTATAAAAGAGTATCGCTACGATCCAGTTCGCAAAAAGACAGTGTATCTGGGTGAAATTCGTAGGGATTATCAGTATTTCGTAAATACGTGTGCTACTTCCACCAATACACCTCCCATATTTGATGTGGACACTTCGGGTTATACCAAATACATTTCACCGGATAGTACTCTCTGCTTCAATGTAAGCGGATATGATAAGAACTCCAGTGATACAGTCTATCTATGGGCTACCGGTAGCGTGTTCGCTAATAGTCCGAATGCTAAATCCCCTTACGCAACATTTGCAAGTGATACTTCCTGGAAAGGTAAATACTCCGGTTATACTTATCCGGAAGCAAAAAGCCAGTTCTGCTGGACTCCCAGCTGTAATCAGGTGACTTTCAGCTCGCCTTATGTAATCACATTCAATCTTGCCGATGGTAGCTGTAATCTGGTTCAGCAGACGTATAAAATATATGTCAAGTCTCGTCCTATCCTGAATCCACCTGTGATTCAATGTGCAGATATTGTCAGCAATTCAGAAATTAAGCTGACGATCAAACCTATTGCAAATCCGGGTAGTGGAGTGTTTAATCAGTATAAAATATACCGGAGTAAGCTCGGAAGCTCCGCCTATACTCTGTTTGATTCAATCAGCAGTTATAGTTCTACTACCTGGTCAGACAAGACTATCAAAGATGCTGACACCAATTTTTACTCCTACTATATTCTTTCAGAGAACTCATGTAAACTGAGGGGTCTTGAAAGTGATACCATTAGCTCAATCGTTGTTAAGGCAAATCAGATTTCCGAAAAGACGGTCATTTTCAGCTGGAATAAGCAAAAAAATCTGATGAATAAATATCAGATTCAGACGAATGATGGTCCGGGTATTAAAACAGTAGATTCCACTTCCAGCCTTAGCTATACTGTAACGAGCTGTAACAGGGCTTTCACCTTAAAATTGAAAGTAAATGGATATGGTGCCAGCTGTGTATCCAATTCCAACACGACTCCAAAAATTATTCTCAAGGATACTACTTTACCCAATATAGCTAATACTTTAGTTAACGCTACAGTCATAAAATATGGAGAGATTGACTTGGCATTCAACAGATCTGACTCTAACGACGTAAAATCTTATGACATTTACCGATCTGTAAACGCAGGAACATATTCCAAGCTGACAAGCATTACGGCAGTCAAGTCAACCACACTTTATAAGTACTCAGACGTTTCAGTATCGGCGAATAATAATCGTTACAGCTATTATGTAAAGGCTATCGATACCTGTACCAATATCTCCAAGCCAAGTGTTGCTCACACGGTTGTTGATCTCAGCGGATCAGCAGGTCAGCTCAGCAATGATTTAAGCTGGAAAAAATACAATGGCTACACCACCGACACGGTTGAAGTCCAGAAGTATGTGTTGGGTAAGTGGATAACAATCAAATATGCAAATCCATTAAGCGATTCCAATTACACGGATAATTCTGTAACCTGTAATAATCACTACTACTACCGAATTCTAAGCAGGGACAAGTTCTCTTCTTATTTTACGCTTTCTGACTCCATTGATATTGTTGGCAAGGACACCGTTTCTCCGAAACAGGTGAATATCCGGGATGTATCCGTAAAAAACAGCACTAATATTCAGATTGATTATTACAAATCAGCAGATGCAGATGTTAAAAAGTATGAGATCTACCAAAGTATCAATGGAGGATCGTACTCATTAATAGCAACTACGACCCCTGCAGGAGCCGGTCCGTTTACCTATCTTCAGAGCGGATTAAATACACAGATCAACAATTACAGCTATCAGATTTTGGCAGTTGACTCATGTGCTCCAAACAAATCAAAGACGACTGAAACACATAGTCAGATATTGTTAAAAGGATTTGCCAGGCCTCTTTCAGCCAAATTGAGCTGGAATTACTATAAAGGATTTAGCCCGCGGAACTATACCGTGCAAAAAAGATTCGGAACGGTCTGGAAGGACTTGAAAGTCCTAACAAGTACTGATACAAGCTATACGGATTTAGGACTGGCTTGTAACGTCAACCAGTATTACCGCATCCGCGCAAATGATTCCGGCAAAGACTCAGGCCTATCTTATTCGGATTCTGTACTTGTAGTACCTTACGACACCGTTACCCCATCGAAGGTTAACATTATCTCGGCGAGTGTCCGGAACAGCAAAATGATTGATATCATCTTTAAGAAAGTGCCTGATCCGAGAGTGAAGCAGTATAAGATTGTTTACAGTAGAAATGGCAGCGCGGACAGTTTATTGACACTTATTACTCCTTTGGGAAGTCCGGTGACCTACACTCATGTTCTCAATACCTTCCTTCCTGCAACCAATAATACATATTCATATAAAGTCTATGCGATTGACTCCTGCGGAGGGGCAATTTCCAAGCTATTTGAAAAACATACCCTGGCTCAGCTCAATGGTTCGGGGAAAAACCTCTCCAATCAATTGACGTGGACGGGGTATAAAGGGTTTAGTGTCAATAAATATACGGTGCAGAAATGGAACGGATCATCCTGGGTAGATATCGGTACTTCCACTACCGGAAGTGATACCAGCTATCTTGATACAGCTCAGCAATGTAATGTCGCCAAAACGTACCGCATCAAGTCAGAAGAAAATGCAGGAGACAATGGAATCAGCTATTCTGACTCCATCGTTTTGACGCCTTTCGATACCATATCACCGCAAAAGGTCAATATACTTTCGGCATCAGTACTTAACGGAACATCAATCAAAATAGACTGGAAGGCTGTTCCAGCCACGGATGTAAATAAATATGAACTTTATGCTTCTACTAATGGAGGCGCTTACAGCCTGATTTCTACGCTGCCTGTAGTAAAAGGCAATACTTCATATACATTTACTCATAAAGGACTTTCAACCCCTACCATCAACTACTCATATAAAGTTTTAGCGGTGGACTCCTGTGCTTCCAATAAATCCAAATCTTCCGAAGTCCATGAAAATGCCCATCTGACCGGAAGCGGAAAGAACCTGTCTAATTTACTGACATGGACTAAATACAAGGGATTTGCCACTAAAAATCACCAGATACAGCGTTGGACTGGATCATCTTGGGCAACTATATATACTACGGCATTAGGAACGGATACCAGCTACCTCAATACTGGACTCGGCTGTAATGTAACTCAGTATTACCGTATCCTGACGTTGGAGAACGGAGGCGATAATGCCCAGTCTTATTCTGATTCCATTGCACTCACTCCGTTTGATACCATTAAGCCGGATCAGGTAATTCTCAAATATGCTACGCTGATTAATGACAGCACTATTAAAGTAGAGTGGAAATCGACCCTTGCCAAAGATGTCAAAAAGTATTTGGTATATGGGAAATATGCTTCTGCTGCATCGTTTTCAACTTTGGACACAACTGATCTTGATACTTTTTACACGATCAAGCTCACTAAAAAAATTACAGAGCCATATTGTGTGGAAGCTTCTGCAGTTGACTCATGTGCCAATAATATGGGGCAAATATCTAAGCCACATTGCATCAATTATCTAATCGCTAAAGCACAGGGATGTACCCAGAATATTCGGTTGAAATGGACAGGATATAGTGGTTTCAGCGCCGGAATTACGAAATATAATATCTACAGAAAGGATAATCTGACGGCTGAAAAGCTGATTGGATTTACCTCATCTTCTGCAGATACTTTTATTGATGGAAGCTTAAATTTCAATCTTACCTATACCTACCGTGTAGAAGCAATTGATAAATCCGGATCAGGGTACTCGTCATATTCCAATACGGCAACGGATAAGACTTTTAAACCGGAAACACCCTTCATTAAGTATGCTTCCAAAATATCTACTTCCGGTACAAGTGGACAGATTGTGATCAAATGGAGGAAACAGAATGCTCTTCCAAGCCAGCATATCAAAACGCACGATTTATTCTACCGTAAATCAGGCACTGCAACCTGGATTACTCTTCAGGCCGCAATACCTGTTTCTAATGATAGCTTTATCCAGTCAGGCTTGGATACACGTAATTCTGATTACGAATATTTAGTCATTGCCAATGATTCATGTGGAAACAAATCGGATAGCTCTGTATATCACAAAACGATGGAGCTAAAAATGACGGTTGGTCAGCTTATACATAATCTTACGTGGACATCCTATATAGGATGGCCTGTCAAAGAGTATTACCTTCAAAGGCTAATCAATGCCAAATGGACTACGGTTGACTCAGCTAATGGATCAGCTACTAATAAGAAGGTATTTCCAGCGCCTTGCAATCAGGTTGTGCATTATAGAGTTCTAGCCACGAATAGCTTCGGAGACGTAGCACTTTCCGATACTGCCGGAGGACAGGCCATTGATTCTATCCCAACCAATGCTCCCAATATCCTGAACGCTACGGTTACGAGTGGAAGTACGGTTAAGCTGACATTCATTGGGTCAGATTCTACCGATACGTATGAATATGCCATCATGCGCTCTACCAATAATAGCGCGTATGCGACGGTTGCTACCATGCCATTCACTACAGGAGGCGTAACCTATAATTTCACTGACTTTATAACCACCACAACAGATTATCATAAATATGTGGTCGTTGCTTTGGACTCCTGTCTGAATGCGACCCCATCCGATACATTTGCAACAATTCAATTGCAGGGTACACCTGGCAATT
>JBBRLW010000041.1:0-10110 GCA_038231115.1 Bacteroidia bacterium | reverse complement strand
GTTCGCTAATTTCAGGGGCTGAGATTGCTTCGGTCGGCTTGAAGGCCTCCCTCGAAATGACATCTTGGTTTTGAAATGGACAAATAACCTACTATGTCATTTCGAGGGCGGGCTATGGAGACCTTGCGGCCTTCAAGCCGCTTGGGAACCTTGCCCGCCCGAAGAAATCTCAGCGCGGCGCACGTTTGCTAATTCCAGGGGCTGAGATTGCTTCGGTCGGCTTGAAGGCCTCCCTCGAAATGACATCTTGATTTTGAAATGGATAAATATCCTAAGCTGCATGAATTGCAGCGCGAAGAAATATCTTCCGTATTAACTATTCCTTATCTTTACCTGATGATTATCCATGAAGAGACGCTTATCAGCGAGGATATTTTAGACAAAGAGTTCATCTGCGATCTGGATAAATGCAAGGGTGCCTGCTGTGTGGAAGGCGACATCGGCGCACCGCTTGAGCAGGGCGAGATTGACCTGATCAATGATAACCTCGACCATATCATGCCCTATATGAACAACGCGGGGCTTAAGCTGCTGGCCATGCGTGGATTCCATGAACGTGACCCGGATGGTGATCTGGTCACGACCTGCGTCCAGGGAAGAGACTGCGTGTTTGCCATTCGTGAGGAAGGCATCTACAAATGTGCCATTGAAAAATCATATCTCGAGGGGAAAAGTACTTTCATTAAACCGATCAGCTGTCACCTGTATCCGATCCGGCTCGAGAAAGTCCATGATATGACGGCACTGAATTATAGCCGATGGTATATATGCAGTCCGGCCTGTGCTTTAGGAAAGCGTGAGCGGGTCAGTATCTATCAGTTTCTGAAAGGTCCGCTGATCCGTCGGTTCGGAGATAGCTGGTACGCTGGTCTGGAAGAGATTGCAGTGCAGTGGGAATCGGCGCGGGGAAAAAAGCGCTAAGCGGCTACTAAAAATTCGGGAAAATATAATGGATACTGAATACATGCCGCGTATTGGTATGTGTTATTTCAGAGCCATTTACGAAGTAATTGTAGCCATAGGTCAGCTCAAAATTATTGATAATCTTGCCGGGCGGAGAAATGGATACAATGGGCATAATGTTCCGGCTGGTGAAGGCTCCGTTATTATAAAGCCTGATCTGGGCGCCAATACTCAGGAGATCATAAACGTATATACTCTTGGTTTTTCGGATTAAAGGCTGCTGTGCCGTAAAATGAAGGCCATAAACATTATATCTTCCATTGAAGGCAAAGGCGACGGATAATTTTTCCGGAAGGTGGAGGGTAGAGTAGCTCATGCGGCCTTCTCTATAGGAGCTGAATCCTATTTCTCCGAATCCCCATCCTTCTTTCTGGTATTGGAATCCTCCGAAGAAAGCATCATATTTTCCGGCAAATCCGGCTCTGGATCCGCCCCAATAGCTTTCTGCAAGAAGCTGATCTTTTTCCTGTACATTGGATTTTGGCTTCAGGTAATAATGGGAAATAACAGTCCGGTTGGCAATCAGAAGGCGCGAAGTATCCATCTCTGGCATTCTGCGCTCTCTATTCCGTACCGGAGGCGCTGCCGAGCCAGGAAAATGGACACTCAGAAAAAGCGATAATAATGCGAGGCGGAGGGAATTACGCATGGGGCTGGTATGGACTGCAAGATATAACTTCTCCATTAATTATGCAAATTGGAGCATCAGCGGCACATAAAATAATAATTAATTGATCAGCCATTAACTTTGTCCTGATATACATCCATGCTGCATACCTTAGAAATATCGGAAAAGGACCCTCTGATTGCCCTCATCGCAAGAATTTTCCGCGAGGGGATATTCAATCAGGACACCAATATGCTCATGCTGCAAAGTCCGGATAGGGTAGAGCGTTTCCGGAATTATCTCCTGACACAGCCCGCTGACCTGTTTCGGCTCTCCAAAGATGCGGAGCAGCTCATCGGATATTGTTATCTGTCTGTCCCGAAGGATCCGCGCAGGAAGCACACGGCATCATTTCATTTTGCCCTGGCCGAGTATGCGATCAAGGACAATACGGAAACAGCCTATTTTGTCCAGATGAACCGCCATGCCGAGGAACATGGCATCCGGCGCATTGAAGTCCTGATTACAGATGATTATCCGCTGGTCTCAAAGCTGGAGAAATTCGGATTTCATCAGGAGGGTGTCAAAAAAGGCAGTATCCTGAAGGATAATATGTACAAGGATGAGTACCTCTTCGTCAAAACCCTCTGATAGGGAGCCGGACTTTCTGAGGCTATCCCCGTTTCTTGATCGAGCTGCGGACAGGATACTTGGCGTTGACCTTCCCTTTCTTAAGTGCGATGAGCTTCGAGCTTAACAGGCTCTTTTTCAAGGGAGAAATGATGTCTGTAAACAGGATGCCTTCCACATGGTCATATTCATGCTGAATGATACGCGCCTTGATTCCATCAAATTTTTCTTCGACTTCCTGAAAATCAGTATTCTGATAGCGCATGGTAATCCAGCTCGGACGCTGAACGCTCTCCCGTATGCCGGGTATGGAAAGGCAGCCTTCCTCGAATTTCCAGGTTTCCTCGCTTCGGGAAATAATCTGCGGATTAATAAAAGCCAGCCGGAATCCTTCCAGCTGCTCTTCCGGATAATCCTCCTGTAAGGCGCTGGCATCCGCAGTGAATAAGCGCAGGGATTTGCCAATCTGGGGCGCGGCTAATCCTACGCCATGTGCATTATCCATAGTTTCAAACATATCCGATATGAGCTTGTCCAGCTCGGGATAATCTCTGCTGATTGGCTCGGCCTTTTTGGCGAGGACGCCTTCTCCGTAAATGTATATAGGATAGATCATTATGTAATATTTATTGTTTGTAGCTCTGTTGGTCGAGATAGGACTGCAAAATTATGACCGCAGCAATTTTATCCACCAGTGCTTTGTCTTTTCTTTTCTTCTTTCCCAGACCGGTGTCAATCATCGTCTGGAAAGCCATTTTAGATGTATAGCGCTCGTCTATGCGATGTATGGGGACCTCGGGGAAGACATTTCCCAGCTTTTTAACGAAGGCTTCTATAGATTCAGCACTCTGAGCGGGACTGCCATCCAGATTTTTAGCCTCTCCAACCACGAATGACTCTACCGATTCCCGAAGACAGTATTTCCGGAGATAGTCCAGCAGCTCAATCGTTGAGACGGTATCAAGTCCGGTAGCAATAATCTGCATCGGATCGGTGACGGCCAGGCCTGTGCGTTTGGTTCCGAAGTCTATGGCAAGGATACGTCCCATCTTATTCCTGAAGCGTTATTACCGGTTCTTTTTCCCTGCGGCTGACCAAATATACGCCTGTAAATATCATCAGTCCGTAGATGATATGATACCAGAATAGCTCGTATTTATGGCTCAGGACAGCAATGAGCGTCCCAAGCAGGGGCTGGACATAAATATATCCTCCCACTACCGACGATTTCACATGTTTTAGCGCCCATCCGTTTAGGACATACGCAATGAAGGTAGTTCCGATGACGGTAAATGATACCGCTGCCCATATCCCGGGACTAAAGCTCGACCATACGACCTCGGATAGTTCTTTATACCCGAAGGGCGCGACCATAAACAGTCCGAATACAAAGGAGTACATGATGACTGTAATCGGATTATATTTTGACATCATCGGTCGAACCATCACAAGAAACAGCGCATAGCTTGCCGCGTTGACGAATATCATTGAATCGCCGAGGATACTGGCCTGACGCTCTTCCGCATGCCTGCCCAGAATCAGCAGACCCGCTCCGATGGCACCCAGGAGTATTCCGCTGACTTTAGGGATATTCATGCGCTCTTTGCCGGTAAAGAATCCAATAATGAACACCAGCACAGGCGTAGTCACCATAAGCAGCGCGCCGTGAATGGGAGAGGTGCGGGAAAGTCCCTGAAAAAAGAGCAGCATATTGATGGCTACACCGAACAGAGCGCATCCCGCTATGTAGATGAGGTCTTTGCGGTCGCGGATAACTTCCCTGATGGCCAGCCGCTGATAGATGAATATGAAGATCAGTGCGCCTGAAATCCGGAGCAGAATGAATCCGGAAGGCCGGATATAAGCGGGCATGGCTTCCTTGGTAATGGTGAAGCCTGCAGCGTAAATGGCATTCACTAAAAAGAGCGCTCCGTGAACGCGAAGGAGTTTTCCGTCCATCCCTGCAAATCTACACCCCTCGCGCTTGTAAATTTGCCCTCCCAATTCTTATGCGGCTCTGCTATATTCATCTCGATCAGTTCAAGAACTGGAATACTTTCCGGGAAGAGTTCTATGCCAATATTATCTGTATTACAGGACGTAACGGAATAGGGAAGACAAATCTGCTGGATGCCATCTATTTGCTAAGCTCCGGAAAAAGCTATTTCAACCGGCAGGATATCCAGCTGATCAAAGACGAAGGCGCCTATTTTTCCGTCCGAGGAAGCTTTGCCCTTAAAACCGGAGATAAGCCGGATGAGATATTGGTAGGTCTGGCGCAGGGGCGTAAAAAGGTCATCCGGAAGAATGCCGTTCCCTATACCCGCCTGATTGATCATTATGGAAAATATCCGGTTGTAATGATTGCGCCGCAGGATCTGGAGCTGATTGCCGGCAACTCCGATGTAAGGCGCGCCTGGTTAGACAGTGCCATTTCCCTTACTGACCCGGAGTATCTGCAGGCGCTGATGCAATATGAAAATCTGATGAAGCAGCGCAATGCCCATCTGAAGATTATGAGCGATAGTCATCAGTCGGATGCCCAGCTGATAGAAGTCTATAATCAGCAGCTGGCCCCGCTGAGCCAGCTGATCCATTCCCGCCGCAAGCTTTTCCTCGATACTTTTATGTCTGATTTTAATCAGGCCTATCAGGCTATTTCAGGGGAAAAAGAGTTTGCCTTTATCCGCTATGATTCTCAGCTCAATCAGCATACACCTGAAGCGCTGTTTGCACAAAGCTTCCGAAGAGACCTCGCACTTCAGCGGACTACTTCAGGCATACATAAGGATGACCTGGAGTTTGTCATTCATAACCAGTCCCTGAAAAGATTTGGTTCACAAGGCCAGCAGAAGACTTTTTTATTCGCCCTCAAAATCGGATTGTGCAGCTTTATCAGCTCCCATCACGGATTTCCGCCGCTTCTATTGCTTGATGATGTCTGCGAGCGCTTAGATGAGCAGCGGCTGCGTCAGCTGTTTCAGCTGCTGACAAAATTCAAAACAGCACAGATATTTCTTACGGATACTTCCCGCAAGCGCATTGAGCGCGTGCTTCCTCCGGATATTGATGTTCAGTACGTGAATATTGACGCATAATCCGCAATTTTGAACTCTTAAATCCCGATCTATTTTGATTCTACGCTCTGATAATCTTGTCAAAACCTACCGCAACCGGACGGTGGTAGATCATGTCTCCGTTCAGGTAGAGCAGGGGGAAATTGTGGGGCTCCTGGGGCCGAACGGTGCCGGAAAGACGACATCCTTCTATATGATCGTCGGCTTCATCAAACCTGATGCAGGCAAGATCTACCTCGAAAACGATGACATTACCCGCCTTCCGATGTACAAACGCGCGCAGAAAGGCATCGGATATCTTCCGCAGGAAGCTTCGGTCTTCCGCAAGCTGAGCGTAGAGGATAATATCCGCGCAGTGCTTGAGCTTACGAAGCTGAGCCGCAAAGAGCAGCATGACAAGCTTGAGTCCCTGATAGATGAGTTTAATCTGGAAAAAGTCCGGAAAAATAAGGGGGATCTGCTTTCCGGTGGCGAGCGCCGCCGGACAGAAATTGCGCGCTCCTTAGCTTCCGATCCGAAGTTTATCCTGCTTGACGAGCCTTTTGCAGGCGTAGATCCGATTGCAGTGGAAGATATCCAGACTATTGTTGCCAAGCTAAAGCTCCGCAATATCGGGATACTTATCACCGACCACAATGTCCAGGAGACGCTTTCCATCACCGACCGTGCGTATCTGCTGTTTGAAGGCAAGATACTCCGTGCCGGCTCTGCGGAAGAACTCGCCGCCGATGAGCAGGTCAGGAAAGTGTATCTCGGTCAAAATTTCGTACTGCGTCCGAAAAAAATATTCTGATCATTTTATTTCCGATATTCATTCGGAACTAATGGCCTGCCTCCTATGTAATTGATCCATAATTACAAACAACAACCTATAATTTTACGATTATGACAAATTTAGATCTTGAAGGCAAATGGGACCAAGTCAAAGGACAGGTCAAACAACAGTACGGTCAGCTTACTGATGACGATGTAACTTTCGGTCAGGGAAAATTCGATGAGTTCATCGGACGTATCGAAGAGAAGCTCGGTGAGAAAAAACAGGATTTCAGAGATTTCCTCGAAAAATTATAATCTATTCCAATTTAACAATCACTTTATAAACAATACAATCATGGGAAACATTCTTTATGTAGTTGCCGTAGTTCTGGTTATCATCTGGGCCATATCATACATCGGTCTTCACGTTGCCAGCGGATTAATCCACATTCTTCTGGTTCTTGCTGTTATTGCTGTCATTCTCCGCGTTATCCGTGGAGGTTCCAACTCTAACATATAAGCGTAAGCCTATACGGAATCAGACATAAAATAATATTTGAACGCCTCCGCTTTTGTGGGGGGCGTATTTTTTTGCCCATCCCTCACCTTTTTCTGCTAAAAGCTGA
This sequence comes from Bacteroidia bacterium, assembly GCA_038231115.1. GTDB lineage: Bacteria > Bacteroidota > Bacteroidia > CAILMK01 > CAILMK01 > JBBRLW01. Next base: position 3,451 of record JBBRLW010000041.1, on the reverse strand, counting down.
ACAGAAATCCTTTTAATACCAATCCTGTAATGATTGCGATACCATAGCTCAGCATGGTTCCGATCAGGACATACTCTGTGAGGTGAAGATCCTTGGCACGTGTCAGGTCTCCAAAGCGGAAAATGGATTTGGCACCGAGCATGGCTCCGATGGCGCCCCACTGATCCGCCAGAATAAATATCAGAATTAGCACGCGTTCTATAATGCCGATCCAGGTTCCGGCATTGACCATGCCTTTGAAGCTCTGCATTTCGCTGGATGGGTTCGTTTCCATGGACTGACTGAAATTGGACATCAGGCTTCCGATCAGGAAGCGCACCGGATTAGTCAGCAGGACAAATCCTATGAGAATTTCCCAGTGCACAAACGGATACTGCCCGATAATATTCCCCAGCCGGATATCTGCATACATTCCCCAGGCAATCATCAGTACCATTAAATGCAGCAGCTGATCTCCGATAAATATCCAGGTTTTTCCACTGGCTCTGTCTGAGTCCGGTTTTAATCCGTCAATGATAATATGGCTGAGGGTAATGCCTGCGGCATATCCCAGGAAATCCACATGCGGAACAAAGAGCATCAGGCTTATAAAATGGATCAGTCCATGCACATACAGATGCCAGCTCCGGAATCTATTCCTGTCCCTTTCCTGGATCCATTTGCCCGTAAAGAGAAAGAAATCCGCCAGCAGATGCGCAATGATCAGTTTATAGAGTATCGGCATGGCTCACTTCAATATAACGTGAAATTTCTTTGACAGATCTGTTGATCAACTGTGTTGCGGCGTAGATATTACTCCTTGAGAGACTCTGGCTCAAGGTTGACTGGCTGATCTTTAATTTTTCAGCCAGCACTTCCTGCCGCTGACTGTTTAGCAGATAGGATAATCCATAAAATGCCATAGTAGCTGACCATTGCCTGATAATTGGCTCAAGCAGCGTCAGCGCTACCTCTATTTCTTCATTGTATGATTTCCAGGGTGTTTCCATCACTATTCTGGAATGACGGTCATTAATATGGAGCAGATTTCTTCCTGATACTCTATAAGCTTCTCCATCGGATTCTCTGATCGTTTTTCTTCTATTTTCCACCTTCCCAATACTGATGGATAAGCGCACATCAAAAGGAGATATCCTGGTAATATGTGTTCCCGCCTTGAACACCGCTCTAATCAATACTGCAAGAAATAATGCTTGTTCAGGTTTGGACAGCTCTATCTGGAATCCGTCTCCCTGGAATATCTCGTATCGCAGGCTGCCTGTTAGGTCAGGATGAATTTCAACAGCCTTCATTGCTTTATCCAGAATATTTTTCCAGTTAACGCTCTTCTCCACTGATGTCGAGGCAACTACATCTCCGGTAATAACGGCATAGAACATATCCGGACAAATATCGTCATTTTCGGCGATATTTCAGAATATCGGCGTTTTCAGCAATATTTTAAATTATCGTCGTTTTCGGCGATATTTCGGATTATCGGCGTTTTTGACGATATTATATTCCTCTCAAACGGCATATATCTAATTATTCCACAATTAGGGAATAATCCCGGCTTTTTAGTTCTGCTGATGCTGCTTCATTTCTTTCCGCAGCTGCACGGAGGTTTTGCTGCTTCCATCATGTGACCAGCCCGGAGGGCCAAAGAGATACATAGATCGCTCTCTGAACGTCAGCCCTTTGCGGGAAACATCTTTGTAGATATTGAGCCACTCATGGAAGACCATCTTCAGCGGATGATGCGTGCCGAGGCTCGTAGTGAGTCCATACTTGACCGTCTCTTCTTCGGGCTGAAAGGTGCCGAAGAGCCTGTCCCAGATGATAAAGATCATCCCCATGTTCTTGTCGAGATACTTGACATTTGATCCGTGATGCACACGATGATGGGAAGGCGTGGCCATAAACCACTCTAAAAATCCGAGCTTTTTAACGTATTGTGTATGGATGAGTATCCCGTAAATCTGAGTGGCTGAGTACATAAACATGATATCCTTCGGCTCAAAGCCCAGAAGCGCAATCGGGATAAAATACAGAAATCGATACAGGGGCTGGAATACGGAGGATCGGAATCCGACCGTCAGGTTAAACTCTTCCGAGCTATGATGCGTAACGTGCACAGCCCAGAACAATCGGATATAATGATCGGCACAATGCAGCAGATAGAACATAAAGTCCTGGATAATCAGCAGGCTTCCCCAGTAAAGCACCGGATTGACTATGTGCAATTTGCTAAACTGAAAGAAATATCCCAGCACCAGCAGGCAAATCCCACGCATCAGAATATCCAGTCCGGCATTGAGCAGCGAGAGATATATATTAGATAATGTGCCTTTGCCTGAGTAATAATGCTTTTCATGGAAATAGCTCATCACTATTTCCAGCCCGATCACAACAGCATAGATCGGTGTGCTGGTCATGATCAGGACGGCTTCTCTAAACTCTCCGAATGTAGTCATACTATAAAGTATTCGAATTTACGAAAACCGCACCGAATCCATCCGGCAGTTAAAGAAGTGATGAACCTTAGGTAAATCTGCGAGAGGAGCCTATCCAATTTTGACTAAATTTGAATCCTTAATTAGAGTATATCAAGCATGAGCGACAGGCAGATTATATTTTCGATGGTGAACGTCACCAAGACCTATCCACCCCAGAAGCAGGTTCTGAAGAACATTTATTTATCATTTTTCTACGGCGCCAAGATCGGAATTATCGGTCTCAATGGCTCCGGAAAGTCATCGGTACTGAAAATCATTGCTGGCGTGGATAAATCCTACCAGGGCGATGTCGTCTTCTCCCCCGGATACTCCATCGGGTATCTGGAGCAGGAGCCACATCTGGACGAGACCAAAACCGTCCGGGAAGTAGTAGAAGAAGGGGTGAAGGAAATAGTAGATATCCTCAAAGAATACGATGAGATCAACAACCGCTTTGCTGACCCGATGTCGGATGCGGAAATGGAAAAGCTGATGAACCGTCAGGGCGAGGTCATGGATAAAATCGAGCAGATGGATGCCTGGGAACTCGACAATAAGCTCGAGCGCGCCATGGATGCCCTGAGAACTCCGGAAGGGGATGCGCTCATCAAAAATCTATCCGGAGGAGAGCGCAGAAGGGTAGCCCTATGTCGTCTTCTGCTCCAGCAGCCGGATATTCTGCTGCTCGATGAGCCTACGAACCATTTGGATGCAGAATCCATTGACTGGCTCGAGCAGCATTTGCAGAATTACAAAGGAACCGTCATAGCCGTAACGCACGATAGATATTTCCTTGATAATGTAGCCGGATGGATATTGGAGCTGGATCGCGGAGAGGGTATCCCATGGCAGGGAAATTACTCTTCCTGGCTGGATCAGAAGGGCAAGCGTTTACAGCAGGAAGAAAAAACGGAGTCCAAGCGCCAGAAAACGCTCCAGAGAGAGCTGGAGTGGGCACGGATGTCTCCGAAAGCCCG
>JBBRLW010000040.1:0-10139 GCA_038231115.1 Bacteroidia bacterium | reverse complement strand
GCATGGTGCAGACGCTAAATATCTCTGTTAATCCCTTGCCGGCGACCTACAATATATTGGGACAACAAATGATCTGCCGTCCGGATTTGAACGGATATATCTACAAAGTCAGTCAGCACACCGGATCGAATTATAGCTGGACAGTAGATGGAGCGGAGATTACCAGCAATAACATAGACTCATCCTATATTCAGCTCAACTGGATACGGGCGGGGACGCATACGATTCAGGTAGTGGAAAGCTCCGGATTTGGCTGTAAGGCCGATCCAAAGACGTTAGAGGTACATGTTGACTCGCTATTTATCGAGATTCTCAGGGTCAGCACCCTGCTGACTGACGATCACCTGATAGAAGTTGATTTCCGCGTGCATGACTCCCAGTATGTTACCGTGCCGCTGAAAGTGTACCGTCAGCCGGCGATGGGTGGCACAATGACCGAAGTAGGTTCCGTACAGGCATCTGATGAGATGTTTATAGACAGGACTGCTAACACACGTGGACTTTCCTATCGCTATGTTATTGCAGGGCAGAGCATCTGTAACAAGCCTGTGATCAGCCTGCCCCACCGGAGCATCCTGCTTCTGGGCAGCTTCACCGATGCTGGAGACACACTCATGCAGCTTCACTGGAACCGCTATGAAGGCTGGAATGGCAAAGATTCCGTAAAAGGATATGAGCGCTTTATCTCCTACAATGATGATATTAAGCAGAAGGAGATGTTTCCGGGCGATCTATATAAAGATACGGCGACAATTGTAGAAAAATCACTGGAAGGCTGGCGGCAATGCTTCCGTGTAGCAGGACTTGGCGGAGATACGCTGATTTCCTACTCCAATAAAGTCTGCTTTGATTTTGAGCCGAACATCTTTCCGGATAATGCCTTTACGCCGAACTCTGACGGGCTGAATGATCTGTTCTCTATCATTACGACCAATTACCGGAGCTACGATCTCAGCATCTATAACCGATGGGGCGAGCGTATTTTCCGGACCGACGATCCCAAAAAAGGCTGGGACGGTACCTATCGCGGAGAAGCCTGTCAGATGGACGTATATCTGTATATGCTCCGTGTGGGCGGCAAAAAGGAGAACTATTTCCGCAAGGGGACAGTAAGTCTGTTGAGGTAAATTAGTTTGTATCGAAGATCAGGAAAAAGATGATATCGTGTCCTCAGGAGCTGATTTCCGGCTGGACCGCACTATAGGCAGGGGCTTATCACATGAGGAAGCCGAAGCAGAAAAAACAGGCTACTGGGCAGATAAATCCCTGGAGGAACGCTTCAGCGTAGTCAATTATCTTAACTCTGTGGCGTATGGATATGATATCAATAACCCTCCGAGAATGGATAAGACCGTAGGTGGAAGCAGGAAGCATGAGTATTAATCTAAACGCTGATCTCCGTGATTTTATACGCTGCCTAAATATGGCAGACATGGAATATGTAGTGGTTGACTCCCTCGGCTATAACCTGTTTCAGATTATATCCTGACTGGCTCATCATCAGCGGCAAGACGTATCCATGCCGGCTTTTGTCCGGAAAGGACCGGCTTATCACCGCATTAACAATATCGCAAACAGGATAGCTGCGTATTTTTTGGTCATTACGAAGTTTTTCGATAATTTGCCCTTTGAAATCGGTTAGGCAATTTGGACATATAATTTAGTCGCTAATATTCAATTACTTAACCGGACACCTTTTCGATAAATTGATTGTAAAATATTAGTTACCTCTCAGGCCATAAAATTATGAATTTCAAAGTCTCAATTCTTATATACTGCCTATCTATCTCCGCAATGACTTTAAGTTGCAGAAAAACCTCAGAACCGAACCCTGGATCCCCAATAATTGTGCCTCCCATAGTTGTGCCCATAAAGGACTACAGAGATTCAATTGTAGGAAGATATTATACACATATAAGGCATGAGTATTTTCATAACGGACCTTATGATCACACAGATACATTCCAATACGTTGAAATAAAAAAATACAGGGAGGACAGTATTAAGATATACATTGATAATTTACAAGCCATGTCTATTTCTAAAAGTTATGTGCTTGATTATTCAGACCATTATCGAACCGGGTACACAGGAAAATTCACTAAAGATAGCCTAAACCTTATTCTCGTAGAGCGTGGAGTCGTATTATTCCGTCAATTCATCTATAAAGGTAAAAAACAATAATCTCTTACAATTATGATAAAAAAACTATTTATTCTTACGCTACTGTTAACAACAATTAGCTCTGCCTGCTTTGCTCAGTGGAAAAAAGTGTATGATAGTCCAAGCACCCGGCCGATAAGTCTTGTCTTTATAATTGGAAATAATATCCTAATCAGGGATCAGGGGGGAATTCTGCTATCAACCGATGACGCTAAAAATTGGAAATTCGTAGATACTACTTTTGGGATGAAAGTTGTCAGCAAAATAATCGCAAAAGACTCATTACTTTTAGCGTCATCTCTTTTCAAAGGTGTATATAGATCCCTGGATAGTGGAAGAACCTGGATAGCGCCATCTAAATGGTTTAATGATTACACGACTGATATTATTCTAAGTGGCAAAAATATTTTAGGAATTTTACCCAGACCTGACCAGATTATTGTTTCAAAAGACGATGGTGTAACATGGGATACCGCTACTAAAAGTCCGCCCTATATACTGTCTTTTAACGGGAATATTGATGCCTTGGGAATAATTGGAAATACTACTTTTGCTTTCTATGCTGGCAAACTATATACATCTTATGACTATGGTGAAACCTGGAAATTTAAATCGGATAGCTGTCCGACAGGAGCAAGTCCTACTGTTTATAATGATAAAATTTTATCAAATTCACTTGATGGGAATATAGCTGTTTCAGAAGATAGTGGAATGAAATGGAAAACTGTTTTTACGGGACAACAGGGCATTAATCATGTAGGCAGAATTAGGGTGAGTGGAAAAATCCTAATTGCGCCTGTAAAGAATGAAGGGGTGATATTTTCCTATGACTCTGGTAACACGTGGATATTTAAAAATGATGGGCTGGGCAGTGTACTGGGTGTGTACGACATAAGTCTGAGTTCTGATTTCGTATATTGCGGAGCAGATAGTGGAAGGGTGTTTAGGCGCCCGATTTCTGAATTCAACGACATTGAATCGCCAGTTAGTTTGCTTACTGATGCCTTTCAATTAAAAGTCTATCCCAATCCGGCAAATCAATTTACTAACTTTGAATTTGGCAGGGCGTTAGCCAATGGAAGTCTCAGTATTTATGATATAACGGGCAAAGAAGTTCTCAATATCAGTAATATTAATACAGGCAAATACACATTTCAGCGAGACAATACCCCAGGCGGTACTTACATGTATATGCTCAAAGAACATGGCAAAAAGTTGGCTTTTGGCAAATTGGTGTTGGAATAAATGTATACAAATAATATATATATTCCCATAACACTATTTCTATTTTCATATCTATTGATAGTAGCACAAAATGCCTGATCCTGCAAAAGACCCACATGGATGTGAAGCGAAGCCATACCTCAACTATATCCGCCTAAGTGATTTGGACTATCTTAAGAAGATGACGAAAGCAACTATCCAAGTAATAAGGTGAGTTCTCCCCTCCCCTTCTCTACATAAAGCCCAGCTCCAGCCTGGCTTCATCGGACATCATGCTCTGGTCCCAGGGCGGATCAAATACGACCTCGACTTTGACTTCGTTGACTTCGGGCAGGAGCTTGACCTTCTCTTCTACTTCGCCCGGGAGCATCCCCGCAGCCGGACAGGCGGGTGAAGTCAGGGTCATCTGAATATCAATATTGTTGTCTTCCAATACATTAATCTCGTAGATAAGTCCAAGCTCATAGATATTCACGGATATTTCAGGATCATAGACGGTCTTGATCTGATCGGTAATTTTTTCCACCAGATTCCGGTCATCAGGCGTCGGCGTAATGCCCGCAAACAGGTTGGATGCATCCTGACGAACAGGCGTATTTTCAGGGGATATGCTTTCTTCAGTCATAGTAATAGCTTGTTAATGGGAGTTTATAGGAGGTGTTGCTGCGCTGTTATCGCGGTATTGATGGGCATAGGCGAGGATCTTGATCTGCTTTACCATAGCGCTGAGTCCGTTGCTGCGCGTCGCGGAGAGATTGGCGCCCAGTCCGATGCGCTCTATAAAGTCAGGATTGGTGTCCAGAATTTCCTGATACGTGCTTCCTGAGTAGAGCCTGAGCACAAGTGCTACGAGTCCTTTGACGATCAGGGCATCGCTATCTCCCTGGAGATATAAGCGTCCGGCGCGCTCATCCGTACGGAGCCATACGTTTGACTGGCATCCCTTTACTTTGTTATCATCGGAATGCAGCGCCGGATCATCACACTTTAATTCCTTGCCCAGATTGATGATATGCTCGTATTTCTCCTGCCAGTCTTCGCCGAACAGCTCAAACTCCGAAACAATATCATCCTGCCGATCTCTGATGCTTTCCATACCTATTATCTCAGCTTTTTAATCACTTTTTGAAGGGCTATAACAAACCGATCTACTTCGTCCTTTGTGTTATAAAATGCAAGGGATGCGCGGCAGGTGGCAGCGTAGCCCAGCCGCTGAATCAGGGGCTGAGTGCAATGATTGCCCGTCCGGATGGCAACGCCTTCAAAATCGAGCATGGTACCGAGGTCAAGCGGATGCAGTCCCTGTATGTTAAAAGAAAATACGGGAATCCGATGTGCTGATTTCCCGACCATCTCCAGTCCTTCGATCTCATGCAGTGCATGGGACATATACTGCGTCAATTCCTGCTCATAGCTATGGATGGCATCGCGCCCCAGCGCATCCTGATACCTGATGGCCGTTTCAAGCCCCAAAGCACCGGAAATATGCGGCGTTCCGGCTTCAAATTTATAAGGAAGCTCATTGAAGGTAGTTCCTTCAAAACTGACAAACTTAATCATATCGCCTCCGGATTGATAGGGAGGCATATCTTCCAGAAATTTTTCCTTTCCGTATAACACGCCGATCCCTGTAGGAGCGAAGGTTTTATGTCCGGAAAATACCAGAAAATCACAGTCAAGCGCCTGAACGTTGATGCTCAGATGCGGTGCCGCCTGGCAGGCATCCACCATCACAGGGATTTGATGCTCATGCGCGGTATGTATAATCTCCTGAATCGGATTGATGGTTCCGATTCCGTTGGATACCCATACTACGGACACAAATTTTGTCCGCTCATTGATCAGAGTACGATAGGCATCCATATCCAGCTCGCCGGCATCAGTGACAGGAATAACACGGAGAATAGCTCCGCGCTCGGCACAGATCAGCTGCCAGGGGACGATATTGGCGTGATGCTCCATGTAAGAGACAATTACCTCATCGCCCTGATGTAGATTTTTGCGGCCCCATGAGGAAGCAACCAGATTCAGCCCTTCCGTGGCTCCTCTGACGAAAATAATTTCATGGCTGTGCTCGGCTCCAAGATAATGCTGTACCGTAGCACGAGCATCCTCATAAGCAGCCGAGGCGCGTTCTGACAGCTGATACACTCCTCTGTGGATGTTGCTGTTCTCCCGCGTATAATACCGGCTAATGCGGTCTATCACCTGCTGGGGCTTCTGGGAAGTAGCCGCATTATCAAAGTAGATGAGTGGCTTGCCGTGTGCAAGCGTATGCAAAATGGGGAAATCCTCCCGAACCTTTAAAACATCGAAATCTGTGTGGGTCTGGACACTCATCTATCCATAAATTTAGGCAATGGAGGCTTTGGAAGCATCCAGCTTCTGGCGGATGACTTCTTCAACAAATTCCATCAGATGCTTGTTCTCGATTTTCTCCAGAATATCCTGTGCAAAGGCTTTGATGAGCATCCCGATAGCTTCGCGTTCACCAATTCCGCGGCTGCGGAGATAAAACAGCGCTTCATTATCCAATTTACCGACGGTCGCCCCGTGGGAGCATTTTACGTCATCGGCAAATATCTCTAACTGAGGCTTCGTATCTATTTTGGCGCCATTGCTGAGTACGACGTTCTTATTGGACTGGAAAGCATTGGTTTTCTGTGCATCTTCCCGGACAATAATTTTTCCGTTGAAAACGCCCTCCCCTACTCCGGCCATGATGCCTTTGTAGTATTCATTGGAGTAGCCATCGCGGATAGCATGATCTACAAAAGTATGATTGTCAATGTGTTCATCTACCAGCGGCAGATATATTCCGGAGAGCATGGCTTCCGTATGTTTTCCATGCAGATCGAAATTGAGATCATTCCGGATAAATCTACCGCCGGAGCTGATAGTCAGCGTCTCGGCATAGCTATGCTCTCCGAGGCGGATTCCGGTAGTACTGACCTGTGAGAGATTTACGTCGTCCAGCTGAATGCGCTGATGCTTCAGCCGCGCGTAATTGCCTACGCTGGATTCCGTGATTATGTTATAGAATATATTTTCGCGGGAGCTGGAGTTGTGCAGCTCTATGACAGTTAGTTCGGCACCCTCCTCGAGGATAAACAGATGTCTAATATGATGTTGTGCTTCCTCGCCAGCAAAATCATATCGGATCAGGACAGGTTTGGAAAGGGATTTTTTGGCTTCTACATGAATAACAATTCCCTCACTGGCAAATGCCGTATTGAGTGCTGTAAGTCCATCGGTCTCTGGCAGGACATACCTGGCAAAATGAGCTTCAAAGAGTTCCGGAATCTGCTTCTGTGCATCTTTGAATTGATATAGATGCACCCCATCCTCCTCATACTGATCTACATCTGATAACTCAGGATCAAATTTACCATCCTGAAAATGTGCAGTGATAAATTCTTTTTTCGGAAGATTAAATCGTTGGAAAAGCGGATCAGGCTCCGTTGCTACAAGCTTGGATCCATCAAAATACTGCTGCGGATCGGAATATTTCCAATCCTCATCCTGTGCCGTAGGAAGACCATGCTTCTCAAAGTATTGCATCGCAGATCTGCGGGTGGCATGTACCGACGATCCGCGCTCGCCATTCAGGCGGAGCTCAAATTCTCCAAATAGCTTCTGAACCTGCGCTAAAATTCCGGTGTCAGGGATGTTGTGATTTTCCATAGCCTGATTATTTTACTTCTTCGGAAGCGGTGGCAAATTCCTGTCTGATCCAGTCGTATCCTTTCTCTTCGAGTTCCAGCGCCAGATCTTTGGTACCGGACTTCACAATACGTCCGTCATAGAGGACGTGAACAAAATCAGGAACAATATAGTCGAGCAGGCGCTGATAGTGCGTAATAACCACAAAGGCATTATCCGCTGACCGCAACTTATTTACGCCGTTGGCTACAATTCGCAGGGCATCAATATCCAGTCCGGAGTCTGTCTCATCCAGAATAGCAAGCTTCGGTTCAAGCATAGCCATCTGAAATATCTCGTTACGCTTTTTTTCTCCGCCTGAAAATCCTTCGTTCAGCGAGCGGCTCAGGAGCTTCTGATCAATTTCCACGAATTGCATTTTCTCCCGCATAAGCTTCAGAAAGCTGCCGGAATCCATGTCGGTGAGTCCGCGATATTTACGGATCTCATTGACAGCTGTGCGCATGAAGTTCGTCGTACTGACGCCCGGTATCTCAATAGGATACTGAAAAGCCAGAAAAATTCCGGCGCGGGCACGGTCTTCTGGAGACATTTCAAGTAGATCAGCCTCTTCAAAGCTTACTTCACCGGAAGTGACTTCATAGCCATTACGTCCGGATAGAACCGCCGCCAGCGTACTTTTTCCGGCGCCATTGGGTCCCATAATAGCATGGACCTCGCCCTTCTGTACGCTCAGGCTTAATCCTTTAAGGATTTCTTTATCTTCTACTTTGGCGCTGAGGCCTTTGATTTCGAGCATTCTTCTTTATATCTTTTCAATGGAGTCAAATCCATCATTACTATATTATTTGGAGCGAAGAAATCTTATCCTACGCTGCCTTCAAGACTGATGGCCAATAGTTTCTGCGCTTCTACGGCAAACTCCATCGGCAGATGATTCAGCACTTCCTTGCAATATCCGTTGACGATCAATGCTACGGCCTCTTCCGTGCTAATGCCGCGCTGATTGCAATAGAACAGCTGATCTTCACCGATTTTTGAGGTAGTTGCTTCATGCTCTACCTGCGCGGAAGAGTTATCTACTTCTATGTAGGGAAAGGTATGTGCCCCGCAGCGGTCACCCATAAGCAGGGAATCACACTGGGAGAAATTCCGCGCACCATCGGCACGCTTCAGTACTTTGACCAGTCCACGATAGGTATTATGGCTCTTACCGGCAGAAATTCCTTTTGACACAATACGGGAACGCGTATGCTTCCCGACGTGGATCATTTTGGTACCTGTATCAGCCTGCTGACAGTTATTGGTAACCGCCACAGAATAGAACTCTCCAACGGAATAATCTCCCTTAAGGACAACACTTGGATATTTCCATGTAATTGCCGATCCGGTTTCTACCTGTGTCCAGCTTATTTTGGAGCGCTTGCCGAGGCAGTTTCCGCGCTTGGTAACGAAGTTATATATTCCGCCGAGACCATCCTTATCACCTGGATACCAGTTCTGTACGGTAGAGTATTTAATCTCTGCATCATCGTGTGTAACGAGCTCTACTACGGCCGCATGAAGCTGATTCTCATCACGCTTGGGCGCCGTACATCCCTCCAGATAGGAGACATACGCACCGGCATCCGCAATGATGAGCGTGCGCTCAAACTGTCCGGAGTTGGAGGCATTAATCCGGAAATAGGTAGATAGCTCCATCGGGCACCGGACCCCTTTCGGGATATAGACAAAGCTGCCATCGCTGAATACGGCGGAGTTCAGGGTAGCGTAGTAATTATCAGTAATCGGAACCACGCTGCCGAGGTATTTTTTCACCAATTCAGGATGCTCCTGAATAGCTTCGGAAATGGGACAGAATATCACGCCCACTTCAGCCAGCTTGTGCTTGAACGTAGTAACAACAGATACGCTGTCAAATACGGCATCAACAGCCACATTGGAGAGCATCATCTGCTCACTAAGCGGAATCCCAAGCTTCGCAAATGTTTTGAGAATCTCGGGATCTACCTCGTCTAAGGAGTTGAGCTTCGGCATTTGTTTGGGAGCCGAGTAGAATATAATATCCTGATAATTGATTGGCGGGAAGGTAACATTCTGCCATTGCGGAGCTTTGAGCGTCAGCCAGTGGCGATAGGCCTTCAGGCGCCACTCGAGCATCCACTCAGGCTCGTTTTTCACGGATGAGATATACCTGACCGTCTCCTCGGATAACCCTGGTGCCAGCTGATCCTGCTCAATATCAGTGATAAAGCCGTGCTTATATTCCGTTCCGGTGATCTCCTCCAGTAAAGTATTCTCGTTCTGCATTCTAATCTGATTATCGCGCCTGCTGCTGAATCAGCTACAATCGGATAAGCTCTACAAAGTTACTACCTGAGCACCCATAAACTTATACTGATTCTAAACAAGCATGCAAATCATGCAAAATGGAAGCCGCAGGGGTACTCGGGACGTATTAATTTATAGGATGTGTTTCCCTAATTCGCCTTGGCAAATTGCTTCTGCCATACGCCTTCCCGCGTACTAATCCGGAAAATATACATGCCTGCGGGGAGGCTTTCCACTTTGATCGTATTCGTGCTGCCGCGTAATGATCCCGAAGAAATTAGCCTTCCGCCCATATCCCTTAGCTCATAGCTCCATACATCGGACAAACCTTTGGTGGAAATATGGATTGCATCCTGCGCCGGATTGGGATGTAGAGTAAATGACGGCTCGTTGAGGAGCGCCTGCGCTTCGATACCGGTAAATTTTCCGACGATACGAATACTGCGGCTAACTACGATACTTTTGTTCCCGCTCTGGTCAATTGCCTGATAGCTTCGGGTAAAAACTCCCGTATTGCGGGTATTGGTGTATGTACCAGAAGTGTCGATATGCAGATGCGTATCGAAATTGTCCGTGACCGTATATCCGGCATCCGAGTACAAGCTGTCGGCACGCAAACGGATACTATCGGCACCCACAAGCTGAATCAGGGGCGCAGTAGTATCAATGACCTGAATTATCCGGATGGCAGAGTCTGTATTTCCACTCTGGTCTCTCGCTTTATAAATGAGTGTAAAATTTCCGAGACTATCGGGTGT
>JBBRLW010000039.1:0-10218 GCA_038231115.1 Bacteroidia bacterium | reverse complement strand
GTTCAGAAACTCAACATCATTACTAAACCGCTCAACGATAATTAATCATGATTAAAATAAAGCATACCAACTGTATAGTTGCTGTTTTTAAGGATGATATTGACCTTCTGAATGCTTTAAGTGAAGCAAAAAGAAGAAATTACGATATCCTTGATGTATTTACCCCTTTTCCGGTTCACGGAATAGAGAAAATCCTGGGCATTAAAAGATCCAATTTGGCCATTGCTGCATTCGTTTTCGGATGTATCGGATTCATGTTCGGACTTACAATGACCACTTATACGATGACGTATGACTGGCCGATGAACATCGGAGGTAAGCCTATCTGGCCTTTCTTATCCTTTGTGCCGATACTTTTCGAGTGCACTATCCTGATAGCATCATTAGGTATGGTAGCAACCTTCTTTTCCATAAGCAAGCTTGGACCGGGTGTTAATCCAGTCATATATGAGAAGAGAGCCACTGCCGATAGATTTGTAGTCCTCTTTAAAGATGGACGCTATGGAAACGATATCCGTAATCTGATGACTGAATTCAATGTCGAGACGATGCGTGACGATGTCCATGTTGATCACAACCTTCCAATTCCACTTCCTGTAAAACTAAAATAGGCAAATGAAAAAACGTACTTTATACTCATTCATCATAGCAGGAGCACTTTCATTGACTGCCTGTACCGAAGATAGAAGTCCGGGTAGTGGTCGGTATGACCAAAATGATCCGGGCAATAATTATGAGTTCGAAGGAGACATGTACTATGCAGTCTCATTTGATCCACTTTCCCAATGGAGCAATCACTACATTCAAAGTAATAAGGATAGCATTAACCTGCGTCTTCCGGCAAAAGGCACTATTGCACGAGGCAAAGGAGGATATATTTATCCGTATGCCAATACTCCGGACGAGTACTTCAGAGCTGGCAAGGAATTGAAAAATCCTATGGAAGCCACACAAGCCAATCTGGACGAAGGCAAACGCCTATTTGAACTGTATTGCTGGCATTGCCATGGAAAAGAAGGCGAAGGCGATGGACCTATATGGGCTTCAGGTGTTTTTCCACCCGCTTCCTGGAAAACATATAAGTCTGAATATATTAGAACGTTACCGGAAGGTCAGATTTTTCATACCATAACTTATGGAAAGAATCTGATGGGTTCCCATGCTTCTCAGGTAACACCTATTGAGCGCTGGAAATTAGTGAGCTATGTCAAGTTCTTATCCCGTCAGGGAGGAGCCGACGCTGACGCTTCTGCGGCATCGGCTACGGATAGCACAGCTGCAAAAGCTGATGCAGGCAAACCGAAAAGCGGGGACAATAAAGTTGGAGTTGCTCCGAAGCCTGACGATAAATCCTCAGGAAAAAAATAACCCTCATCAATCAATTTGAGATTAGAAATGTTAAACGAAAGATTTGAAATAACCACAAAAGTCAAGAACTATATCTATAGCTTTATTGGGATAGGATTGGTTCTGATTATTGTAGGGCTGTTTTTAGGGAAGATCCCTCAGGAGATGGACGGAACTACAGTAAATGTATTTGCATGGAACCGCTTCTGGGCTAATTTCCTGCTGAGCGCATTTTATTTTACAGCGATCAGCGTAGTAGCCGGAGCCTTTATATGCATCCAATACCTCGCAAACGGAGGCTGGTACATTGTATTCAAGAGAATACTTGAGTCTATGTCTATGTTCCTTCCGATCGGATTTGCGGCGTTTGTGATCATCATACTGGCTACATTCCTGGGCGAGCATCACGGAATGAATGCTATTTATGAGTGGATGCACAAGGATGTTGTTCAAAATGATGAGGTTCTAAAAGGAAAATCGGGATATCTGAATCAGGTATTTTTTATCGTCCGACTTTGCCTCTACTTCGGAATGTGGATATTTTTCACCAAGAAGCTGCGTCGCCAGAGTATTCAGGAAGATTCTACCCGTGCCATTACCTGGTATAATAAATCTATGGGGACTGCTGCTACTTTCCTTCCTATTTTCGGACTGAGCTTTTGCTTTGCAACATGGGACTGGATTATGTCAATTCAGCCACACTGGTACTCGACCATCTTCGGAGTCAATGTATTTGCTGCAGCTTTAGTAGGTGCCATGGCAATTACAAACATCACAGCTATTCTCCTTAAAAAGGGGGGATACATGAGCTACGTAAACGAAAATCACTTCCATGATACGTCCAAGTTTATCTTCGGATTTACCATATTCTGGACTTACACCTGGTTGTCTCAGTTCCTTTTGATCTGGTATGCCAACCTTCCGGAAGAGATTCCTTTCTATCTGACGCGCTTGCGCGGCCCCTGGAGAGCATTGTTCTTTGGTAACCTGTTTATGAACTTCATATTCCCGTTTTTCCTGTATATGACCCGCGATGCGAAGCGCAGAATGGGAAGCGTACTATTTGTTGCGATCGTTGTACTCGTTGGAAAATGGATTGACTGGTATCTGATCATCATGCCGGAGAGTGCAGGTGAGAGCAGTGGTTTCGGACTATTGGAGATCGGATTCTTTATGCTATTTGGCGGACTGTTCGCTTACGTTGTAGCAAATCAGCTTACCAAGGCGAACCTGGTTCCGAACAATCATCCTTTCCTTGAGGAAAGCTTGCATCATGAAATATAAGCGGAAGTGCTATATAAATATAAAGGCCGGAGCATTGCTTCGGCCTTTTTTGTTTCCAAGTACATATATCTAAGTAAGTATATAAAAAAAGCCGCTGCGTTTACGCAGCGGCTTTTTTATTGTGGTCCCGTAGGGATTCGAACCCCAAACCCTCTGATCCGTAGTCAGAAGCTCTATCCAATTGAGCTACGGAACCGTTTTCCAATTCAGAATTGGGAATGCAAAGGTAAATCAATTTTGATAAAAAGCAAGGTAATATGCGATAATTCAGGCGTATAACTATAAAAAATGCAATAATAATGTTACCTTTGCACCTCAATTTGTAATAATACTATAGTTTAAACAGAAGTAATGAAGAATTACGAGACCATGTTCATTATTACTCCGCTTCTTACCGAAGAGCAAATGAAAGAAGTTGCTGGTAAGTTTCGCGATTATTTGACTAATAATCAGGCGGAGATTGTGCATGAGGAAAACTGGGGATTGCGTAAGCTTGCTTATGCTATCAAAAAGAAGTCAACCGGTTTTTATCATCTAATCGAGTTCAAAGCTGATCCGACATTGATCGAGCGCTTTGAAATCGAATACAAACGTGATGAGCGCATTATGCGTTTCATGACGACATCCTTAGACAAATATGCTGTAGAGTACAACGAAAGACGTGCGCGCGGTGAATTCAAAAAAGAAAAACGCGTTAAAAGGGATAGCGATCCTGTAGTAACCATCTAATCCAACAGAGAAATGGCATACAATAACAATCACAATCCGAATGTCCGTGGAAATGCTGCCAGCTTTGTTGCAGTTGATCGCGATGACAAAAAAAGCCAGAACAAATTCTGCTGGTTCAAAAAGAACAATATCCACTACATTGATTATAAAGATCCGGATTTTCTTCTGCGCTTTGTAAACGATCAGGGGAAAATGTATCCGCGCCGTATCACCGGGACTTCTTTGAAGTTTCAGCGCCGTCTCGGAAAATCAATCAAGAAAGCACGTCACATGGCATTGCTTCCTTATGTAGCAGATTCACTTAAATAACCTTACTCAACCGAATTGACATTATGAACATTATTCTGACTCAAGACGTACCGACCCTCGGTTATAAAGGTGATATTTTGCTGGTTAAGCCCGGATATGCAAGGAATTTCCTTCTTCCACAAGGTTTCGCCATCGTAGCAAACGAGACCAACAGGAAGATTCATGCTGAAAACATGCGTCAGGCTTCACATAAGATTGAGCAGGCAAAAAATGCCGCTCAAAATCTTGCTGCACAGTTAGCTGAAGTAAGTATCAATCTGACGGCTAAAGTCGGCCAGAACGATAAAATCTTCGGATCAATCAATACCATGCAGATTGCACAGGCTCTGAAAGATAAAGGCTTTGACATTGATCGCAGAAAGATTACTCTTTCTGAGGATATCAAAACCATTGGAACTCATGAGGCTACTATTGATCTCCACCGCGAGGTTAAAGCAAAAGTGAACGTTACTGTTACTGCTGAGGAGTAGTATCAGCCAACATATTTTTACGCGAGAAGCCGGACTGATTAATCAGTCCGGCTTTTCTGTTTTAAGGCTAAGTAAGGCTTTATGCCTTAATATCGAATAGTTTTCATAGTTTCGCGACTCAATTGTTTTTATTTACCAATGAATTTTAAAACATACAACAGGCTGAATAATCTGCTTGGTTGGATCGTTTTCGCGATTGCGGCTTTTACTTATCTTTCAACGATGGAATGGACCGTGAGCCTTTGGGATTGCGGAGAGTTTATACCATCTTCTTATAAGCTTCAGACCTGCCACCCTCCCGGGGCGCCTTTCTTCCTGTTAGTCAACCGTATTTTTACGATGCTGGCTATGAATAATACGAAGATGGTTCCACTGCTGGTGAATGGCTCAGCGGCAATGTGTTCCGCATTTACTATATTATTCCTTTTCTGGTCAATTACTGCGATGGCTTTCAAGCTGGTTATTAAAGAAGGCAACGATCTTCTTGAGAAAGCGAATGTATATGCTATTATGGGTAGCGGAATTGTAGGCGCACTGGCCTACACCTGGTCAGATACGTTCTGGTTTTCAGCGGTTGAGGGCGAGGTATATGCTATGTCATCCTTTTTTACAGCCCTGATTTTCTGGCTGGGTCTGAAATGGGAAAGAAGAAGTTCTGAACCATACAATCTGAGATGGATTGTACTTATTGCCTATATGGTCGGGATTGTAATTGGAGTCCACTTGTTAGGATTACTTGTTATTCCGGTCATTGTACTGATGTATTATTTCCGCAAAAACGGAGAAAAAGTCACCTTGAAAGGATCATTGATTGCATTTGGAATCGGTGTAGTTGCACTGGGAATTGTGCAGTTTGGGATAATCCTCAAAATGCTCAGCATTGCAGCCAAATTTGATCTGCTGTTTGTAGATAACTTCGGATTACCGCTCTGGTCTGGAGTAATCTTCTTTTTTATAGTGTTCCTCGGTACAATCGTATATTTTGTTATCTGGAGCCAGAAAAAGGGTCGTGTATTCCTCAACCTTGGTTTGTTGAGCATGCTCGTAGTAATCATTGGATACATGAGCTATGCACTTGTGGTAGTACGGTCGTATGCGAACACGCCGATTGACATGAATGATCCGGAAGATCCGTTCAGCCTCGTGAGCTATCTTGCGCGTGAGCAATATGGTGATAGCTACGTTCTGCAAGGTCCATACTACCCTGCCTACAACGATCCTCAATATTATGATACTTCACCAGGTGCCATGCAGTACCGGAAAGTTCGGGACAAAGATGGCAAAGAGAGCTATGCTGAGAATGGAAATAAAATAGAGAGAAAATTCAAAGGGAAAATGTCCACATTTTTCCCGAGGATGTACTCTCCGCAGGAAAATCACATTCCCGGATACAGATATTGGGTAGGGTTGAAGCAGATGCAGGATCCTACGACCGGAAAGACCAAATGGGAGGATGAGGATCCATCGTTTAAATTCAGTTTCGTGAGGCATAACCTGAACTTCTTCTGGAATTATCAGATTAAGTATATGTATTTCAGGTATTTTGCCTGGAATTTCATAGGACGCCAGAATGACCTCCAGGGGACTCAGGGTGAGTTCCATCAGGGCAACTGGATGACAGGAATAGCTCCGATTGATAAATCCCTCGGACTTGGTCCACAGACCGATCTGCCAGATTACATGGAAAAGAACAAAGCAAAAAATCTGCTATTTGGACTTCCTTTCCTTTTGGGTATCCTGGGAGCTATATATCAGTATAAAAAAGGAAAGCTTGATTTCGTTGTCGTAGCGCTGTTCTTCTTCATGACCGGACTCGCTATCGAAATATATCTGAACATGCCCAATCCGCAACCTCGCGAGCGTGACTATGCCTTTGTAGGATCATTTTATGTATTCGCTATTTGGATAGGCCTCGGTGTAATGTGGATTTATGATCAATTGAAGAATCGTGTCAATCCTTCTTCAAGCGCTATCGGAGCTACGGTAATCACTCTGGTCCTGGTGCCTGGAATAATGGTAGCTCAGGAGTGGAATGACCATAACCGTTCACACCGTTATACATCATTAGATTACGGAGTGGATTATCTGGAGAGTTGTGCGCCTCATGCGGTACTTTTTTGTAACGGAGATAACGATACTTATCCGTTGTGGTATGCACAGGAGGTGGAAGGAATCAGATCTGATATCCGGATCATCAATCTTAGCCTGTTAAGCACAGACTGGTATGTTGATGAAATGCGGAAGCCGATCAACAATTCAGCAGCTGGACTTACATTTAGTCTAAGTCCCGATGACTGCGTGGGCTGGGAATATGTAGCGTACGATCAGAATTTTAGCGCCACTATTGGAAACAGATTCAATCCGAACATTTACACCAATGCAAATGATGTAATGAAGTTTCTTGCTTCCAAGGATAGCAGACCTCAGCTGGAGAATACATCTGATGTAGTGCCTTTCCTTCCTACCAGAAAAATTTACATTCCGGTTAATAAGGACTTTGTCATTAAAAACGGAACAGTAGAGCCTCAATTCCAATCCCTGATAGAGGATAGCCTTAGAATTGACCTCAACCGGAATACCTACCTTAAATCGGATATTATGGTCATGGACTTTATCACGACCAATGCCTGGAGACTTCCCATCTATTTCTCTATTACAAGCGGACCGAATGAATACCTTGGACTGGGCAAATATCTCCAGCAGGAAGGGCTGACCTATAGACTGGTGCCATTCAGGAATCCTGGAGGAGCCGCGGATGGACAGGATACGCGCGTCAATGTAGATGCGATGTATAAGAATGTCATGAGCAAGTTCAAGTTCGGAGGACTTGATGATGGAGACAAATTAGTAGATTATGTCACGGCGCGTCAGTGTAATAACATGAGAGGTGTTTTTGTACGTCTGGCAAAAAACCTTAACGAAAAGGGAGAAAAGGATAAATCGATCATGGTACTTGACAAAGCCATGAAAATGATTCCGGAAAATAATGTTCCGTTTGATGGTTACTTCGTTGTACAGCTTATGGCTGAGTATTACAGAGCGGGTGCCATTGACAAAGGTCATGCTCTGGCTATGCGCCTATCAAACGTATTGGTCAAGGAAATGGATTATTACGACAAATGCGATGTAAATAAGGTCCGTACTGATCTGCAATATGAAGTGCAGCGCGGAATGTATGGACTCAATATGATCCTCCGTATAGCTGAAGAATATAAGCAGAATGATATTATCCAAAAGGTGAAAGCTCCGTTTACACGTTTTGAAACCAAATTCAATGGTATATTCCAGAATAATGGATAAGCCAATGCTATCCGTATAAATAAAAAAGCCCTGCTTGATAGCAGGGCTTTTTTATTTATGAGGTCTTGGTGCAGGACTTAGATAATCAAAAGGAGGAAAATCAGGATATAAGAGATACTTTTTGCGGACTTGTGAGAATTCTATAAGTCCATTTGCCCAGGATTGGTGGATTTCTTCTGCGGATTCGCCTGACTGAATTTGATTCCTTAGCTGATCAGTTCCAGCAAGCCTGTCGAAGAAAGCCGAGAAAAACTTCGGCTTATTTGTGGAGCTTTGATAAAATCCGATGAGCCAGTGGAGGTATAGCTGATGGGAAGGGATCAGGTAAGACTCCGCGAATTTGTCCAGATTGAATCCATAACATTTTTTACCAAGAAAGGGAGGGTTTTCGGCCTTACCTGCAATAGATTGCGGAGTAAAGCTGAATTTTCCTTTCTTAAATTCTGGAGAACCTATAATTTGAAAAGGACTTGCTGTACCTCGGCCTACACTGACAGGAGTACCTTCAAACAGACACAAGCTCGGATATAGATATATTGCATCCATATTTGGAAGATTGGGCGATGGGGCAATTGGGAGCTTGTATAATGAATCATGGCTATATCCCACACATGGGACTATGGCCAGGCTGCATTTTATTCCTCCTTTGAGCCAGCCCTGTCCATTGATCATTCTTGCGTATTCTCCGATTGTCATTCCATGTACAATTGGAACAGGATGCATCCCAACAAATGATTTGTAATTGGTATCCAGAATTGGCCCATCTATATAGTACCCGTTGGGATTGGGACGGTCTAAAATCAGTAGAACCTTGTTTGACTCAGCACAGGCCTCCATTACATAATGCAGCGTAGATATGTAGGTGTAAAAACGAGCCCCTACATCCTGAATATCGAAAATCATTAGATCAACCTGAGACATATTGGCGGGCGAGGGCTTGAAATTCTTCCCGTACAGGGATATAATTCTCGCATGGCTTACTTCATCGATACTATCAGCAATATGAGTACCCGCAGAAGCCAGCCCCCGAAAGCCATGCTCGGGAGCAAAAATGAGCGCAATATTCTGAGATTTAGATTTCAGGTAATTAACCAGGTGATCATTATTGACTACCGAAGTCTGATTAACGACCAAACCAAGTCGTTTCCCCTCAATCAGGGAAGCATACTCTTTAAACTGAGCATCACCAGGAAGAATCTGTGCACTCAGCTTTATGGAAATGGCTACCATATAAATCAGTAATTTTGAGCATCGGTTTATATTCTGCTTCATTGAATTTTTCATACTTTATAGCCAGACGTATTTCGTTTCAGTCGGGACGATCGTTTTCGAGGATTATTATTCGGATTGCAATAATAGCCATAGTTCTGAGTCTGGCTACGATGATCGTTTCGGATGCCATAGTAGTTGGCTTTCAGAATGAGATCAAAAGCAAAATTATCGGATTTGGCTCTCATATTCAGGTGAGCAAGACGAAATCTAATCTATCTTTTGAAAGTGAGCCATTAGAGCGCAAAGATTCACTAATCAATGCTATTGAATCTAATCCAAAGGTATCTCATATTCAGACTTTTGCTACGAAACCGGCTATAATCAAATCGGCTAATGATATAGAGGGAATTATTCTCAAGGGAGTTGACGCGCATTATGACTGGAAGTTTTACGAATCCTATATTATCAGCGGTAGAAAGCCTGTGATATCCGATACCGGATTAACTGATGAGATACTTGTGAGTAAATCTACGGCAGATCAGTTGAATCTGAAATTAGGAAATTCTGTTATTATGTATTTCATTCAGGATCCTCCGAAGGTTAGGAAATTTAGAATCTCCGGAATCTTTGAAACGGGTGTGGAAGAAGTGGATAAGTTTTTTATTATCTGCGATCTGAAGCAAATACAGAGGTTAAACGGCTGGAAAGACAATCAGATCAGCGGGTATGAAATTAGTCTGAAAAATGAAGAAGATCTGGAGAATGCAAATGAAGAAATCCGCCAGATGACCGATGTGAGCGTGGATACCCGCACGATAAAGGAGCGGTATCCGCAGATATTTGACTGGCTCAACCTACTGAATGATAATATCCGTATCATATTGATTCTTATGGGGATTGTTGCGGCTATCAATATGATTACGGCGCTTATGATTATGATTTTCGAGCGAACACAGATGATAGGAGTTTTAAAATCTCTGGGCGGTAAAAACTCGACCATTCAAAAGATATTCATTTATAATGCTATGATCCTTATAGGATTGGGAATATTATTGGGAAATATTGTCGCCATCAGCTTTATCATCTTCCAGGGATTGACGCATTTCATCAGTCTTGCTCAGGAAAGCTATTACGTGTCCTTTGTTCCGGTTAAAATTAATGTAGGGCATATTATATTGATCAATGTAGGTGCATTCATATTCTGTACCCTGGCAATCCTGATTCCGAGTATGCTGGTATCAAGAATATCTCCGGCGAAGACGCTCAGATTTGAATAGAAATACATAGGAAACATTTTGCATGCTTTTCGTTTCCTAAGTGTATTTTTCGTATCTTTGATCATTACTATCAGCTTTGGACACGAAAGAAAAGCAGCTACTTTTTCAGGTCAGGGGATTGGTCTTCAAATTTGGAGCCAAAAGCCTGACGATGGACGATATATCCCAACGTCTGGGAATGTCCAAGAAGACGCTTTATCAATACTTCGAAAATAAAGCTGATCTTATAGAAAAAATCATTCGCTTTACTGTTGAGCAGCAGGAGTCGGACGTATGTCAGATTATTGACC
>JBBRLW010000038.1:0-10300 GCA_038231115.1 Bacteroidia bacterium | reverse complement strand
TTATATTACATACTCCGGCTGTATAATTCTGAAATCCTTCCTGGATAATTCCCAAGTCCTTTTTATACACCGGATGTGTGCTTAATGTCAGAAAAGAGTATTGTCTGTCGAAATCAAAATGTCGTGCTGAGGTATCAATTTTAATTTGATCTCCTTTGATGCCTTTGTATTGCTGCCAGTGAGATTGAGACCATCCCATGGGAGAACCTTTAATGAATGTAAAGCTTCGTGTCTCCCAGTCATCACCCTGACCTTTGATTGTATTAAGCTTCACTCTCCAGTAAAATACGACTGTATCCTTTTTGGAATTTAGATTGGTCACAAGCTTCCTGAGCTTGGGTTCTTTAAATGGATAATATCTAATTACTGCAGCTGGCGCGAGGTTAGTCCGGATCAGAAACAGATTTGCATTATTAAACCTTAAAGAGGTATCCATCTCCAGAGTAACCGAAGTGACGGTATCCAATAGATTACGGGATTGCATAACAAGTGCGGCATTCGTATCGCTGATAATCCCGTAATTCAAAGGATAAATCTGGCGGATTCCATTTCCGTTGAGGAAAAAATTATACTTGACTGAGTTATTCGTCTTGTCGCTTTCTTTGATCTTAAAATTGGGATCAACCGTAATTTCTGCAACGTTGGCACCCTGAGCTTTAATTTTTGGGTCAGCAGTCAGATAGAAATCAATCAGTGTACGGTTAGATACCGGAGGATACTTGCGTGTTGTTGTTGAAGACTCTCCACCAGGATAGGTGCGTGTAACTTTTAGCTCAAAGCTATCAGTAGTGACTTTGCTTAGATTGAATACCGGTATTCTCAGAGCAAAAGAATCGCTATTGGCTAAAACATCCTGAGGAAATAAGGAAATACTATCCTTATATATGGCATAATCAGGTAGCTGATCAAAGGGAAGCTTCAAAGAGGGATCTCCCTGGTAAATCCATGTAAGAGCTATGTTCCTTAGAAACGTATCGTTAACATTTTCACGATCCATATCCGTAATCGTCTCTTTCCATATATTACCGAGAGGCTCCCCATAATGTTTTTTCGAGATATTGGAATAAAAGCGCGTAATCTGCCAGTCAAGGCTACTGACGAAAGTAGTAAAACTATGTGATATCCAGATAATTGCACCTTTATTTTTCTGAAAGAGATACTCATCAGCTGTGGGTGCCGGATCACCTCCCGGATTACCAATATTACATCCGTTGAGGTACATAATCGGATACTTTCCAGCATTTCTCAAATCACTTGCTTTCCCAATATCTACTCCCAATACAGAACCTGATCCGTGTCCGTAATAAGTGAAGAGGGTAGCGCCATCATTGATCCATCCCTGAATCTGGGTTGTAGCCGATTGATTAACAGATTGGGCTACGTTATTCTTGTAAAATCTGACTCGGGCGCCAATATAAGGTCCTTCAATTGTGTCTTTATAACGCTCCATGTCATCACGTATCTGTGACTCAACATCCGGAGTTCCCGCTGAAACCTGTATAAAGTTCTTCCTATAGGGAAGGTTTGCAGCGTTATCCCATTCTTTTAGCTTATCCAGATAGGCATAAACGGAATCATTATTTAAGGCAGAAATCCGCCCGATAGCCATATTCGGATTAAGTGTTTTATCTATTCCGGTAAAATTGACATCCAATCCTGAAGTATAAAGAAGATCAGAGCAGGGACTTCCTATCAGAGGCACGAGGTCTCTGCTGTATTTAGATGGGTTAAAGCGGGTATCTTTATATTCGTATCCTTTCCCGATAAACAAGAGGAAATCAGGCTTTGAAGGAGCATTGTTGTAGAGGTATAAAAGATATCTCTGGATAGCTACCGGATGATGTAAGCCATAATAAAATATATCATAAAGGCGATCTGTGTACTCAATGGAAGTCTTATAGCCTGAGCTTGCCTTATAATCCGCGAAATCCTTTGCCGAAGTTTTCAGGCGTGAATTGGTAACGATTAGATAGTTGGCACCTGAACCATAATCAACCGAAGCGTAATTAAACACAGGACTGAGTGTAACAGGGAGAACATTTGTAGAATCATAAAGGATGTACTTACTTTCAAATCCGAAGTTTTTGATTGTAAAGTTTAGGCTGTCGGTGATGTAAACTCCTTTAGATCGGTTGCCGTTAATAATATCCATAAGATATTCATCAGGTTTGGCGGTAGGGAATTTCGCTCCGTTAATACGGAATCTTAAATCCGAATTAGAGCTGACAGCTCCGCCACTAAAAGGGTATGCGTAGAGCGTCTTGAGAAAGTAATTTCTCGGATAAACTATTTTTATGGATGCCACACGTATAACATCCGTAGGTGATCCATCATTGCCATAGGCGCTGATGCGGATATTGGTAAATGTTCCAAGATCAGCAATGTCAAGATTATATCTAACCTTTAATCCACGGTATCCATCGAATATTTCCGTGCCCAGCACTTTGTAGCTGGATGAATTATCGCCTTTTATTTCGATTACTGTCTTATGGTCTGCTACTGAAAGGGCATAATCTGATGCTCCGTAAATCTGAACTTCCAAATAAGGCTGAGCAGATGTTTTAGTATAGACGAAAGGCGTTTTCAGCTGAAATATACGATTCGCTACGGTTCCCGAATAAGCAATGCGGGTACTCATTATGCCCTCTCCTTCAAGAAACTCTGCCGACTGATAGGAGTGTGCAACCTCGATAGGTTTGCCTTCATAAAACTCTTCCTGAGGATAAATGGCAGACTCCTCCATGTAATACTCCTGGACCGGTAAAGTAGTGGAAGCATCGGAAATAGACTCTGTTCCCGCTATTTGCCTGTCATTATCAAACGTCAAAAAATAGGTCGATGTATCAGAGTATAGGCTCAGCGCACGTGAAGGCTGATTGATAGGGTTTGTATATAGTGCAGTATCAAGGATTCCGTCATTTTTTTTACCGTAGAATTCAAGATAGTCTCCGGCGTCAAAAACAGAGGTATCTCCGGTATTGTGCAGAATAATAGGAATCTGTTTCCCTCTGTAAAAGAGCTTTACACTGGCCGGACTTTTCTGATCCAGATTGGACTTCTTCAGTTCTACATAGTTGAGTCGATATACGCCATCGGCTACAACCTTGATTTTGTAATAATCCTGACTAAAATGTAGCCATTCATTCCCATACACTATAGACTGGGCAGATAGCTCAGTTGATAATAGTACAGTTAGCGCGCAAAAAGTTAATACACTAAATCCTTTTAAAAGCTGCCTCATGTGAAATTTAATGCTTTGAGCAAAAATAATCAATAAATGTATGGATTGATGTAGGGTTCATCGAAATGTCTGGGTAGTTTTGTGGCAAAATCAACCGAATTGGAAGCGTTAGCAACATTAGATCAGGCAAAAAAGCTCGGGCTTACAGTGTCTGAATTTGAACATATTGAGAAAATATTAGGCCGAACTCCGAATTTTACGGAGATAAGTATCTATTCCGTTATGTGGTCAGAGCATTGCAGCTATAAAAATTCGATATTCTGGCTCAAGCAGCTTCCGAAGGATGGGAGTAGGATCCTTGCTAAAGCCGGAGAAGAAAATGCAGGCCTCGTGGACATCGGTGATGGCATGGCCTGCGCGTTTAAAATCGAATCTCATAATCATCCCTCTGCTATTGAGCCGTATCAGGGCGCGGCAACAGGTGTAGGAGGCATACATCGGGATATTTTTACGATGGGTGCGCGTCCGATTGCAGCGCTTAATTCATTGCGATTCGGAGATCTATCACTTGATAAAACAAAATGGCTTCTGCGGGGAATCTCCAAAGGGATTGGAGATTATGGTAACTCCTTCGGCGTACCAACAGTAGCGGGAGAAGTATATTTTGATGAGTCATACAACGTAAATCCGCTTGTAAATGCCATGTCCGTTGGAATTGTAGAGATCGGTAAAACGGTTTCTGCAACGTCTTATGGAGTAGGAAATCCGGTATTTATTATTGGATCAGCCACCGGGAAAGATGGGATCCATGGAGCGACCTTCGCCTCCGGAGATATTGATGAGTCTTCTGCGAAAAAGCTCCCTTCCGTACAGGTAGGTGATCCTTTCCAGGAAAAGCTATTGTTGGAGGCGACTCTGGAAGCCATTCAGACAGGTTCAATCATTGGAATGCAGGACATGGGAGCCGCAGGAATTGCCTGTTCAACTTCTGAAATGTCCGCCAAGGGTGAACATGGTATGGACATTAATCTGGATGAAGTTCCAACCCGTCAGGAGAATATGAAGGCATTTGAAATGCTCCTTTCCGAGTCTCAGGAACGGATGCTGGTAGTGCTTAAAAAAGGTGAAGAGCAGTCAGTTATTGACATTTTTGAAAAATGGGATCTGCATTGCAAACAGATCGGCATAGTTACCGAGAGTCCGAATCTCAGATTTTATCAGCATGGAAATCTGGTTGCTGAAGTTCCAGCGGAAAGTCTGGTATTGGGCGGAGGTGCTCCCGTTTATGAACGTGAATACTCACGACCGACCTATTTCGATGAGATAGAGAAATTCAGGGCAGATGATATACCCATTCCCGAAAACCTGACTGAAATTGCAAGGTTTCTCATTTCTCATCCTAACATTGCTTCCAAGAGATTTATCTATGAGCAATATGATTCAATGGTTCAGACAAACTCTACCAATACGAATCAGCCCTCCGACGCAGCCGTAATCCGACTGAAGGGTACCAATAAGGGACTTGCCATGAAGGTGGATTGCAATCCATATTACGTTTTAGCCGATCCCGAAAAAGGAACAGCTATAGCTGTAGCAGAAGCAGCAAGGAATATAGTATGTAGCGGAGCAACTCCGGTAGCCGTAACAAATAACCTCAATTTTGGAAATCCTTATAATCCTGAAGTTTTTTATCAATTTGTGGGAGCGATTAAAGGTATGTCTTCCGCTTGTCTCAAATTTGACACGCCTGTAACGGGAGGAAACGTGAGCTTTTATAATCAGTCCTCAGATCAGGGACCAGTTATGCCGACTCCTACCATTGGAATGCTTGGAGTCATGGATGACATCAATTTGAAGCTGGGCTTAAGTTTTCAGAATCAGGGAGACTTGATATATTTACTGGGAAAACAGACCAACGATTTCAGCTCGTCTCAATATCTGATTAAATATCTCAAGAAACAATACAGCCCTGCTCCATATTTTGATATAGATGAGGAGCTCAGACTTCATCATTTGATATTGGAGCTAAACAAATCTCAGTTGTTGATCTCCGCACATGATTTATCTGAAGGAGGCTTATTCGTTGCCCTTGCTGAGTCATGTATGCTCAAAAATCTCGGAATAAATGTTACGACCGATCCAACTCTTCGCAGAGATGCCGTCTTATTCGGAGAAGGGCAGGGGAGAATCATCATCAGCTGCAGTTCTGAAAATCAAAGTGCATTAGAGAAAATGTGCCTTGATTCTAACGTCCCTCATACTTTCTTGGGGAACGTATCAGGAAACAGCATATTGATTGACGGGATAGACTATGGATCAGTTGAGATTGTTAAAGACTTGTACGATAATGCCTTAGGTAAAATTATGGCCGGATAATTATAGTATAACCCATAAAAAAGCCGGAAAGTAGTTTTACACACTTTCCGGCTTTTTCTATACTTAGATCTACTAATCTACTAAGGCCATACGCCCAGCGTAGTGTAGGATTGCGCAATTTTATTGATTGCCGTCACAAATGCAGCGGTACGAAAATCAGGGATTTTGAATTGTATGCGAGTATTGTTAATGTCATGATAAGCTGTAATCATGGTATCTTCAAGTCCGGAATACACAAGATCTTCCTCAGCTGGGCCATGAATAAGGATTTTCTTCTGCGCTTCAGTAATTGATTTACCGGAAGCGTTTTCAATTTCCTCAACCATTTTGCGATTGCTAAGCTCATCAAATCTTTTCTCAAGGCGTCCAAAACGAACGTGAGAAAGATTTTTCAGCCATTCGAAGTAGGAAACAGTTACTCCACCTGCATTCAGATACAGATCCGGAATAATGAGTACATTCTTTTTGAGGAGAATATCTTCGCCTTCCTTGGTGCATGGTCCGTTGGCACCCTCAGCAATGATTTTTGCTTTGATATTTGCTGCATTATCTCCAGTAATCTGATTTTCCAGAGCAGCAGGAATAAGAATATCGCAATCCATTTCGAGGACTAAACCTGGAGTAGCAATATTTTGCGCGCCGGCAAAGTTCAGCAGGGAGCCTGTATCGACTCTGTGCTTGAAGACTGCTTCAACATCCAGCCCATCCTTATTATAGATGCCACCTTCACGTTCTGCAATACCTACTATTATACCTCCGCCTTTTTGACAGAAATATCCTGCATGATACCCGACATTTCCCAGGCCCTGTACAATGATTTTTTTGCCTTCGATGCCTTCAGGCATTCCAATAGCTTTCATCGTATCAGCGTCGTTTAACGTTTCACGGATACCGTAAAAAATTCCAAGACCTGTAGCCTCTTTACGGCCGCGAATACCTCCCTGTCCTACAGGCTTCCCTGTAACACAAGCCAGTGCATCAGCTTCATCATATTTGAAGGCAGCATAAGTATCAGCAATCCATGCCATTTCTCTGGGACCAGTTCCATAATCCGGAGCAGGAACATCAAGTCCTGGCCCGATCATGTTTCTTTTGATCAATTCAGTGGCATATCGGCGCGTGATTTTTTCAAGCATCTCATCTGAGTAGATTGCGGGATTGATTTTTACTCCACCTTTTGCTCCTCCAAAAGGAACATCTACTACAGCACATTTGAAAGTCATCAGTGCTGCAAGGGCACGTACTTCATCTTCATCAACTGTATCAGCATAGCGAATACCTCCTTTGGTAGGTTGCTTGTGGTGACTATGATGCACTCTGATTCCTTCAATAACTTCGATCTTATCTCCATTCTTGACGGGGAAATGCATCTTATAAACACTATTTGCTACCTTAATCTGGTTAAGGAGACCTTCAGGCAGGCTGGTATAAGCAGCAGCCTTGTCAAAATAATAGTGCACATCCGCTAAAAACTTAGCGCCTTCACTTTCGTGTGATTCCATTCTTAAAGATAATTTTTAGGACGCGGTAAAATTAGAACTAATCTCGCAAATTCCGGCTAATAGCCTTGATTTTCATATTGCGTTTCTGGGGACTTGCCAAATTTCGCTTCTTTGGCTTCCTTGATTGCGCTTACAATGTGGCCACGCAAGCCTTCCATATTTTCTTTTTGCTGGGCTGAAATGAAAACCGAATCCGGATACTTCTTGGCCAAAAAGGACTGCTCAAGCAGATGAATTTTCTCAAAAAGCTCAGAATCAGGAAGTATTTCCCCATCAAGAATGTTGAGCATATCTACCTTATTAAAAACGTATATCATTTTGCGGTCGGTAACGCCGATCTCTTTTAGCGTATCATGCACCGCCTGGATCTGTAATTCATACTCCGGATTGGATATATCTACAATGTGAAGCAATATATCTGAATCAATCACCTCTGAAAGTGTTGAGCGAAAGCTTTCCACGAGATTATGCGGTAGCTTTCTAATGAATCCCACGGTATCGCTGAGAAGAAAATTATATCCATCAATGAACATTTTTCTGACAGTTGTGTCCAAGGTAGCAAATAGCTTATTTTCCGCCAATACATCCGCTTTGGATAGCACATTCATGACCGTCGATTTCCCTGCATTGGTATAACCGACGAGTGCCACCTTCATTTTATCGTCACGTGATTTTACTCTTACCGAGTGCTGCTGATCAAAGTCCTTGAGCTTATCCTTGAGCAGAGATATTTTCATTCGTAGAATACGTCTGTCTGTCTCAATCTCCTTTTCACCCGGACCTTTCATACCTATTCCTCCTTTCTGGCGGCTTAAGTGTGTCCACATACGTGTCAACCTGGGTAATAGATACTCACATTGAGCCAGGTCCACCTGAGTTTTTGACTGTGCAGTTTTGGCATTATTCGCAAAAATATCAAGGATAAGATTGGTTCTATCCAGAATTTTACATTCTACAATGACTACCTTTTCAATATTCCGGATCTGAGATGGGGTCAGCTCGTCGTTGAATATTAAATTATCTACTTTATTTTCAGTGATGTAAGCTACGATCTCATCCATTTTACCCGGACCTACAAAGAATTTGGAATTCTTTTCTGTCATGGCCTGAGTAAAAGTCTTAAGCGTTTTCGCTCCGGCAGTTTCCGTGAGCATCTTTAGCTCTTCAAGCTCTTCTTCAATACTTTTGATTGTATCGTGTATGGTACGGACAGCCACCAGAACAGCCGTTTCTTCTGCGGGATGAGTATCGTGTAGTTTTTTAACCTTTATCTCCATATCGTCTGCAATTTCATGCTAATTTTCAAAATACTATGTACGGGTGAAATTAGGCACGTAAATTTGTTATAGTTAGTATTAATGAAAGTTACCGAACATCTTTCTCAGGCAAAATGTACCCTTTTCTCATTTGAGATTTTGCCACCTTTAAAAGGACAGTCAATAGATTATATTTTCCAGTCCATTGAACCGCTACTCAAATTTGAACCTGCCTTCATTGATGTCACATATCATCGGGAGGAGTTTGTTTATAAAAAGCATCCGAACGGATTGCTGGAGAAAGTAAATGTCAGGAAGCGTCCTGGCACAGTCGGAATCTGTGCAGCCATCAATAATAAGTATAAAATTGATACGGTTCCGCATCTGATCTGTGGAGGATTCACGCGGGAGGAAACCGAAAACGCGCTCATCGACTTAAACTTCCTGGGTATAGATAATGTTTTAGTCCTAAGGGGAGATGCGATCAAAACAGAGAAAAATTTCATTCCGGCAGAGCATGGTCATGGATATGCCATTGATTTAGTCAAGCAAGTCGAGGGACTGAATAAAGGGGAATATCTTGATCCCGATTTAAAAGGGGATAAGACGACCGATTTCTGTGTGGGCATTGCAGGATATCCTGAAAAGCATTTTGAAGCTCCCAACATGGAAACTGATCTATATTATCTTAAAAAGAAGGTTGATGAAGGTGCAGACTACATAGTAACTCAGATGTTTTTTGACAATATCAAGTACTTTGACTTTGTTGATAAATGCCGGGCTGCCGATATACATGTCCCCATCATTCCAGGACTTAAGCCTTTAACAACTCGGGGACAGTTGAATATACTTCCAAGTATATTCCATATTGATATCCCTCATGAGCTGAGCGAGCTGGTCAATAATTGCAAAGTAGATAAGGATATCAAGCAAATCGGAATAGAGTGGGGAATCAAGCAAACAAAAGAATTGATTGCTAAAGGTGCTCCGGCAATCCATTTCTACACCATGGGGAAATCGGAAGTTACTGCTGCCATAGCTGAAGTTGCATTTTGAGTAAAGAAAGAATAAGTTTTAAAGGACGGGTCAGAAAGTCAACCGGAAGCTGGTATGATCTCTATAGGGAAGACGGGAGTATTTTAAAAGCAAGAATTAAGGGGAAGCTCCGTTTAAAAGATCTGAAATCCACCAATCCGGTTGCCGTTGGAGATTGGGTTCAGTTTGAAGAACATGGGGATCAGGGAATTATAACGGATATTTATCCACGAGATAACTATATTATTAGAAAGTCAAACAATCTATCCAAGCAGACTCATATACTTGCTGCGAATTTGGATCAGTTAGTTATCTTAGCCAGCCTGGTAGAGCCGAGGACATCTAATGGATTTATAGACAGGCTATTAATTACTTCAGAAGCCTATCATATTAAAGTCATTATTGCCTTTAACAAACTGGATATCTATAATACAGCGGAGTTGGAATTTTTAAATAAGTTATCTACAATTTACTCCCCGCTTGTGTATAAGCTAATGAGTGTATCTGGTTTGCATCAAAGTGGAATTGACGAGCTATTGGCCAATTTGAAAGGGAAAACAACTCTATTTGCAGGCCACTCGGGTGTAGGGAAGTCAACTATAATCAATAGCTTACATCCGGATATTAAGCAGCGCACGGATATCATATCGAATTTCTCGGGGAAGGGCAAGCACACGACTACATTTGCAGAAATGTTTCAGATAGCTGAAGAAACTTATATCATTGATACTCCTGGAGTTAAAGAGTTTGGATTGGTTGACTTGAAGCACTCAGACGAGATCGCCATGTTATTTCCTGAAATGCGTCCTTTTATTAATCACTGCCGCTTTACGGATTGCGTTCATATTACCGAGCCAGGATGTGCTGTAATACAAGCAGTTAAAACTGGAGAGGTATCTGAATTACGTTACTCAAGCTATATTAGTATCGTAAATGGCGAGGATATTCAT
>JBBRLW010000037.1:0-10484 GCA_038231115.1 Bacteroidia bacterium | reverse complement strand
GTAGTGTAGCTCCGAAGCTGCTATAATAGGATGCTGATCAGCACTTTCATCCCTAAATTTTTGAATTAGCTCCTGCATCATCCGCGGAGTATCATCGGGGGAAGCATAGTGAAACATTTCTCCATTTTGCAACATCACGGAGTTAGGATGTTCTTTGTAATCCCCTACCCTGATCAGGCGGCGGGTGGACTGACCGTCATAGGTCTGCGCCTCTTTCCAAAAAGGACGAACCAGGATCATCTCATTCAGATTACGGATATCTGCCTCTGTCAGAATTCTCTCTTTATCTTTGGCCCAGTCAGCAATAGCCAGAACGGCTGTATCGTGGGCCTGCATTTCTTCATACTCCCTCACCTCATGTTCGCCGGTGGTTCTGCCGAATATTAATAATAGCTGAGTCTCTCCATAGGTTAGGGTATTTCCTTCAATATGGTTGGAGTTATAATTCCACTCCAGCCGGAGCTTTTTCCATAGCTTGTCTTCATCTTCCCGTTTCATGGGCAGAAGACTTGTGTATTCTTCAAATAAGACGTTGATGGTTAATAATTTATCTTGTAAAGCCATATTCTATCTGTGTTTATGCTCACCGCGGAGAATGGTTTACTCATCCATTCCTACGAAAGCGGCGCTGTGGCGGAATAAGGCGCGGTCGGAATTGAGTACTTCTTTGGCGATCCCAAGCTCGTTATAGTAGTTGAAGAGCACGGTAGGCAGATCTTCCTTGGGGAGCTGGGTGTAGAGCTTGCCTCGGGAGGCGACGGCGACATCGCCGGTTTGCTCTGAGACAATAATGACCATCGCATCTGTCTCCTCGGTGATACCGATAGAGGAGCGGTGTCGAAGTCCGAACTCGACCGGAATATCAGGCCGGCTGGTGACGGGCAGAATGCAGGAGGCGGCCTGAATCTTATTGTCCGAGATGATCATGGCGCCATCATGGAGCGGCGATTTCTTGTTGAAGATAGTTTCTATCATCTTGGCCGTTACCGCTCCGCCGACGGGGTTGCCCGTCTCGATATAGAGCCGGAGACTTGAGGAGCGCTCTACTACAATCAGCACGCCTACCAGTCCTTTGGAAAGCCTGCGGCAGGCGGCGGAGATTTCATCGAAGTTGATATTATCGGCAATGACGGTATTCCAGTTCCAGGGGAAAATATCGGTTACTTTGAAATTCGAGCTTTTAAAGAGCGTATGGTTTTTACCGATCAGTAGCAGAAATCGCCGGATTTCCTGCTGAAAAACGATCAGTATGGCGATAGCGCCAACGCCGATAAACTGTCCAAGAATGGTAGACAGGAGCCGAAACCCCATGGAGCGGACAATGAACCAGGTTGTATAGATCACGATGCCTCCAATGAAAACATTGAGCGCTATCGATCCACGGACAATCTTGTACATCCCGTAAAGCAATAGCGCCACAAGGATAATATCCACAATATCAATGAGCCGGATGCTCAGAAACCCAAAATCAACTAACTTCAGCATAGTATCTTACAATTCGGATGCATTCCATGGCTTCTTTGACGTCATGAACGCGGAGAATCGAGGCTCCGTTCATGAGAGCAATGGTATTAACGGAGGTAGTTCCGTTTAGAGACTCCGCCGCTTTGATATCCAGTACTTTATTGACGAGTGATTTGCGTGACAATCCGGCCATAACCGGAAATCCGAGTACCTGGCCAAACTGTCCGAGATGTTTCAGCAGCTCATAATTATGATGGACTGTTTTTCCGAAGCCAAAGCCCGGGTCAAGGATAATATCGGATATCCCCTGCTCCTGTAGCCTTTCAATCAGGAAGGAAAAATATTGCATCACTTCCCGCACCACATTTTTATACTGCGGATTGATCTGCATGGTCTGCGGCGTACCCTGAATGTGCATAATGATGTACGGCACTTTCAGCGCAGCCACCGTCGGGATCATTTCTTCATCAAAGCTGCCGCCGCTGATATCATTGACCAATGCAGCGCCTGAATCCACAGCTGCACGGGCTACTTCTCCCCGGAAAGTATCAATGCTGAGCAATGCACTGGGAAATTCCCGTACGATAGCTTCGATAGCTGGAATGACCCGCTTTAGTTCTTCCTCGGGAGCAATATCATCAGCACCCGGGCGTGTGGAGTATCCACCAATATCGAGGAAGGTGGCTCCTTCTGAGAGCATTTTTTCCGCCTGATGTAATACATCTGACATACCTCCGGCGCGGCTGGGCGCATAAAAGGAGTCGGGGCTTAGGTTGATGATCCCCATCACCCGCGGCTGCGCCAGATCTATAAGCTGTCCGCGGCAATTAATAATTTTTTGAGGGATTGAAGAAATCGAATGCATCCTGCTTCAAAAATAGCAATTTTGCAATCGGAATCATGATGAATACTTCAGAGGAATACGAACGGGAAATTGCACGGGCTATTGATATTTTCCGGCGCAAAACGCATGACTATGGTGCCTCCTGGCGCGTGATGCGCATTTCCTCGCTGATTGACCAGATATTTATCAAGGCTCAGCGCCTGAGATCCATTGAAGATAAAGGCCAGCAAAAGGTTAGCGATCCGATAGAAGACGAGTATTTTGGGATTATCAATTACGCTATCCTGACTCTCATCCAGATGGAGCTTGAGCCGAACATGGAACTCGATACGGACTTCGACCGCCTTTTGCGCATGTATGAAAAATATGCAGAGTCCGCCCGTGCTCTGATGCTCCGCAAAAATCACGACTATGGCGAAGCCTGGAGGCAGATGCAGATCAGTTCTTTCACGGACCTAATCCTGACCAAGCTGCTGCGCATCCGGCAGATCCTGGCGCATGATGGCCAGACGCTGGCCTCCGAGGGTATTGATTCCAATCTCTATGACATGATCAATTATGCGATTTTCGCATTAATCAGAATGAGGTAATAGCTAACAGCTGAAGGAAATAGTATCCCTGAATACTCTATCAGGCTGGGGATCTGCGATAGAAATGAGGTCCCAATACTTCTTTGCTTATCGTTCTTAATTATTAGATACTGCTGCTATCTTTGCCCTCATTTTTTCTCAAACAGCTGAAAAAAGCAGATGTATAAAAATTTCGATGGGGATTTGCTTGAGGCACTCCGTGATAAAGCCGCATTAGCCGGATTTAAGAAGATTGAACCCGGCAAAGACTATATTCCGCCTACCGGAAAAGTTATAGACGCTGAAGACCTCCTCCTTGGGGTAGATGCCGTCCTTGATGGATGGCTCACTACAGGACGCTATGCGCAGCAGTTCGAACGCAAATTCGCCAAATATATCGGATCCAAGACTTCACTGTTGGTCAACAGTGGATCTTCCGCCAATCTCGTTGCTTTTTCAGCACTGACTTCTCCCAAGCTGGGCGCTCAGGCATTGAATCCTGGCGATGAAGTTATTACCGTAGCTGCAGGGTTTCCAACAACTATTAATCCTGCCATTGCCTACGGATGCGTTCCTGTGCTTATGGACATTGATATTCCGACCTACGATTTCAACCCCGAACAATTGGAGGATGCCATTTCCCCGAAAACGAAGGCAATTATGATGGCACATACCCTCGGGAATCCGTTTAATCTCTCTGCCGTAATGGAAATCGCAGAAAAGCATGGACTCCATGTTATTGAGGACAATTGCGATGCCCTGGGCGCTACCTATCAGGGACGTAAAACAGGCAGCTTTGGCGCAATGTCCACTGTCAGCTTTTATCCGGCGCATCATATTACGATGGGAGAAGGAGGCGCGGTACTGATCAATGATGTCAAATTTAAGCTCCTTGCAGAAAGCTTCCGTGACTGGGGAAGAGATTGCTACTGCCCTCCGGCGGCAGAGAACACTTGTGGAAAGCGCTTTGAGCAGCAATTAGGCGATCTCCCTTTTGGCTATGACCATAAATATACCTATTCCCATATTGGGTATAACCTGAAAGCAACGGATACTCAGGCAGCCATCGGACTGGGTCAATTGGCTAAAGCAGACAGGTTCGTGGAAAAGCGACGCGAAAATCACCGGATGCTATACAACAAGCTGAAATCCCTGGAAGAGCACCTGATTCTTCCGGAGGCAACACCGGAATCCAATCCGAGCTGGTTCGGGTTCCTGCTTACCCTCCGCAATGAAAACGCGGATCGTACCCGCCTGACTCAGTTCCTTGAAAAGAACAAAGTCGGGACGCGCTTACTATTCGGTGGAAACCTGCTGCGTCAGCCGGCTTACAAAAATATACAGCATCGGGTAGTAGCCGATCTGACGAATACGGACATTGTGATGAACCGCGCCTTCTGGATCGGTATCTGGCCGGGACTTGAGGAAGAGCATCTCGACTACATGGTAGATGTCCTCAGGCAGGGACTTGAAGCATAAGCGCGGTAGAAGTCAGCCTCAGACTCACAGTTCAGGGAGATTTAGCTCCTGCATTTTTCCGAAGGGCATTTCTGAAATGATTTGAATAATCTGAGAAAAATGGGGACTTAATCCGATCTTTTCCAGTGCCTTTTCCGGTCGATCTGCACGAAAATAGGCCAATAGGGAATAGTTTTCGTCGCGAATTTGTACATAGTCCGGGATCCTGATTTTTCCCTGTACTTTAAAGATATATAACATTTTCAAGTGAATACGAGATTTGCAAACAAATTATTCTTAGTTTTGCCGAGCAAATTTAGCGGTACGACCCTAAGAAGCGAAATTTACAAAACCGATAAAATGAGTGTGCGTAGTATTAGAATGATGAAGCCAGTGCTCCTAACTGCAGTAGCCGCGACAATGCTCGCCAGCTGTTCCAGTCCGAAGAAGCTTGCGAAG
Organism: Bacteroidia bacterium; assembly: GCA_038231115.1. Taxonomy (GTDB): domain Bacteria; phylum Bacteroidota; class Bacteroidia; order CAILMK01; family CAILMK01; genus JBBRLW01. The sequence goes on along the minus strand of JBBRLW010000037.1, from coordinate 5,690 downwards.
AATCTTGAGAAGATGAACCTTCGGTCAGAAACCGAGGCTTTGGAAGTTCAAGGTGATAGCATTAAGATCCTTGTGAAAGGAAAAATCCCTGCAAAAACTTTTAACAAAAAGGCAATTGTGAAGTTTTCTCCCGTTCTCCGTTATGGGGATCCCGAGCTTGACCAGACAGTAGAGCTTAAGCCGCTTTATCTGCAGGGTGAAAAAGTAAGAACTAAAAAAGAGCAGGGTGATGCCACCAAGCGTACTGATGTTAAAGTTATCAAATACGCCAAAGGAGGATCATTCCAGTATGAGGAGAAGATTGAGTTCACTCCAGCCATGAAAAAGTCCAGACTTAGCATGGACTATCAGATCAAAATTGCTTCAAAATACTCGGAGCTTGATCAGTGTATTGTAGGTAAGAGGGATTCCGCCAACCGCGGAACCATCACTACTGCACTTCTGGTGCGTCCATTAGACGATATCCTGTATTACTCAGGTGACAATATGATGGAAAAGGATGCCGATGAAGGCGGCGGAGGCACAACCGGTGCTGGAGGTGATATTGTAAAACGCAAAAAAGGTATTCCAGATCTTACTTTCTATTACGTTATTGATGAGTCCAGCCTTAGAGACTCTGTACGTCGTGGATATGCAATGCGCAAGCTGACTTCTACCCTTGCTACCGTTGCCCCTATGAAAGGCAAGAAGGCAAACGATGGCACCATGCCTACCGTTACATTGAAAGGAGTTACATTCCTTTCATATGCTTCTCCGGATGGAGAGATTAACCACAACGGTGATCTTTGTAAGGGACGTGCCCGCTCAGCGGCTAACGCAGTGAAAAAAGAAATGAAGCGCATGGGAATCATGCAGGCTTACGATAAATCAATGTTCGAGAATCCGGATAATAACCGTGAGGACTGGGCAGGATTTACGCGCCTTGTTCAAGCTTCCAATATGTCTGGAAAAAATGAGGTGCTTGCCGTAGTTAACTCTACCATGCCATTAGAGGATAAAGAGAAATCCCTGAGAGCACTTCCATCATGGAATGAGCTTAAAAGAGGAATCCTTCCACGCCTGAGAAGAACTGAAGTATATTTTGACGGTGTAGGTAAAGAAGGGATGCAGAAGCGCCCGATACGTACTGCTGAAGAGATCAAAAACGATTATAAGACGATGGGTCAGGAAGCAAATCTTTCCCAGAGAGAGATGCTTATTCTTGCAAACTCCATGGATGACATGACAGAGCGCGAGCGTATCTATAAAGCATACATGGAGAAATATCCTGAGGACGTTGCAGGAAAAAGCAATTACTATGCAATCCGCCTGAAAAGCGCTTCTCAGTCCATTACGGATTACCGTGTGGCAATGGCTTCTACGCCTGCCATTGATGAGTCCAATGCAGCACTTGAGCAGCTTTCAGCACAGTATCCGAATAACGATACAATCAAGAATAACCTTGCGGTAGCGAAACGCTTCAAACGCAAGTATAATGATTCACGTGACCTGATGATGATGGCTCAGGGTAAAGGAATTGCCCAGAACAACAACATGGGAATCCTGAATATCAAATACGGAAATTATCAGGACGCGGTATCCAGCTTCAAAGCAGATCAGTGTGACTATAACGTCGCTCTTGCATTGACTTTGAACAAGGAATATGACAAAGCATTGGACAAGCTCAGATGCATGACGGATAAAGGAAATTCAGGATATGAAACTTTCTACTTACGTTCTATCATCTACGCTCGTCTTAATAACAAGTCTGAGATGGCAACATCGCTGACACGTGCGGTTCAGGAGGCCAAAAAAGTCAATAAAGCTCAGGAAGTAGCTGAAATGGCAAACAAAGACCTCGAGTTTATGAAGTTTTTTGAATCTCCTGAGTTTAAAAACGCATTAAGAGACGCACGCTAAGCGTGACTCCTGATACAGAGTTAATCACAGAATATTTTAAAACAGAACCATAAAATTATCAGAATGAAAATTTTTTCAGCAAAGAAGCTTTTAGCTTTCGCATTAATCGGATCTCTTGCAGCTAACGTTGGCTGTACCAAAGATTCCACGACAGACACCAACCCGACCATCAGTGGAACATCCACAGGTGCAGGGTCAACAGTAACTGCCGGACAGAGAATTGCAGTCATTGTAACTGTTGCCGCAGGAACCAGCCGTAAAGTCACTAAAGTACATGTGGACGAGGATGTTATCGGTACAAATTCATTTGTATCTGCAAACGTATTCAATGGAGGAACTTCCTCTGATACAACCATCAGCACTACTGCTCTGACGTTTACTATCTACTACAAAGTTCCTACGAGCTACACAGGTGGACAGAAAACAATCAAGCTGACTGCTACGGATGATAACAAGCAGACTGGAACAGCGAATGTTGTTCTTGGATCTTCTTCTACAAGCAAGCCTGTATCTTTCACTTCCGGAGTCATCGGAGCGCAGGATAACACGAACAATAGCTTTTACTCTTTTTCTAACCACACTTCCCTTAACCTGAGTGATGCGTATTCAAATTCAGCGCAAGTTGATGCAGCATTCTATTATGGAACAGTTAACATGGCTACGCTTGCTGCTACAAACGATCCTACAATTCAGGGTGGTGCTGGAAATATCGAGTATGACAAAGATCTTTCTAACGGAAATCAGGGTGTGGAGTCATTCACTACCAAGAATGCTACTAAATTCAAGAAAGCTACTGATAACTCCAAGTTTGATCCTACAAACCTTTCTTATACCAATGAGCAGTTTGCTACTTTTTACAGCGCAGAGTCCTCTACAGAAAGCTCTAAAGTAGCGAATCTTAAAGCAGGAGATGTTGTTTATTTCCATTTGGATGCATCCAAAGGTGGTAAATACGGAGCGTTGAAAGTAACAAGCCTTTCAGGTACTTCTTCTTCTACTGCTACTATCCAGTTCCAGGGATATATCGCACAGTAATCTTTAACGCTATTAATCCTGAATTTCAGGAAACAGCATAAATTTGAAAACCCTCAGGATTAATTTCCTGAGGGTTTTTTGTGTTTAAAAGCCGGACATGGATGGATACGATAAGTGAGCAGGAACAAATGAGGTGGCATTGGGGTATCGGATTAATGTCAGGTACTTCTATGGATGGGCTGGACATGGCACTTTGCCGATTCCGGAAACAGCCTGCACACTGGGAATATGAACTGATACACTCAACCTGCATCAAATATGAGGACTTATGGGTAGAACGGCTTAAAAGTGCGGCGCAGCTCTCCGGACTGGAACTCATGCGTCTGCATAGTGCGTATGGGAAATGGTGTGGCCAGCAGGTGAAGGAATTTATTGGAAAATCAGCAGATGACTATACTCCGGAGTTTATTGCCTCGCACGGACATACGATATTTCATGAGCCAGATCAGGGGCTTAGCTTTCAGCTTGGACATCCGGCAATGATTGCTGCGGAAACAGGACTGACTACTATCGGAGATTTTCGTTCTCTGGATATTGCCTTAGGCGGAGAAGGCGCGCCATTAGTTCCTATAGGTGATGCGCTGCTATTTGGGCAGTACTCAGCCTGTCTCAATCTGGGAGGGATCGCCAATATATCTTATAAGGATCAGCTCGGTGAGCGCAGCGGTCAGGATGTATGTCCGTGTAATCTGCTATTGAATAGTCTGGCAAATCGCTTCGGCATGGAGTACGATATTGATGGAAAGCTGGCCTCTGAGGGGAAATACTCAGCAAAACTTTTGAACGATCTCCAGGAACACAATATTCTTCTCCTTCAGAGGGGAAGCAGTTTGGATAAGGATCAGGTTCTTCAGGCATTTATTCCTGTGATAGATGCTGCAATAGCTTCGGAACACATCTCTATTCAAGACGTAATGGCTACGGTTACAGAGTTCATTGCAGGAAGCATTATGGAAACGGTTTTGAACATTAAAAAGGACGGTCAGGCCACAGTACTCATCAGCGGCGGAGGCGCGTTGAATACATATCTGGTCCAACAGATTGTGAGGCAGCTGGAAGGCAGGACGATACAGATCCCTGCCCCTGATATTATCAACTACAAGGAAGCTATCATCTTTGCCTTTCTCGGATTGCTCCGGCTGAGCGGAACGGATAATACCTTAGCCAGCGTTACCGGTGCAGCCAGGAACTCCATTGGAGGAGCCGTGTACAGATTCTAAATAGTAACTACGGCAGATGCGTTCTGATCTCCTATTCTATAGAGAATCCTTAGCTTATTAGTACCTTTGCGGCCTGATTCAACATTTTATCATCAGGTTTGAATGGCGCTTAAATTTCAGAAAGTAAAGGTATCACAAATCATCCGTGAAACGCCGGATGCGGTTACTGTATGCTTCCGTCCGGAAGATCCAGCCTTTCGTGATTATATCCCGGGACAGTACCTCACACTGAGGGTAAATCTCAACGGGAAAAATCATAATCGTGCTTACTCGCTCTGTACCAGCCCGTATAGTGATTCTCATTTGGGCGTAACAGTCAAAGTAACTCCCGGGGGACTCATCTCTACCTATCTTAATCAGCAGCTGAAAGAAGGTGATGCGCTCGAATTGATGCCTCCGATGGGCAATTTCGTGGCCCATTTGGATGGATCTACTGCCCGTCATTTTATTCTCATCGGAGCAGGCTCAGGTATTACACCCTTGATGTCCATCCTGAAGTCTGTTTTGGACAAGCAGCCGCAATCGCGTATCAGTCTGCTCTATGGCAACCGTAACGAAGATGGTATCATATTCAACCGACAGCTGCAAGCACTTGAGTCAAGCTCCAATGGAAGATTGGAAGTCCTGCATACGCTTTCCCAGCCCTCATCCGCATGGAGCGGCCTGAGCGGCAGATTGCTTAAGGAGCGTATCCAGCATATTATCAAAGATAAAGTTCAATCACACGGCCTGGTGCAGGAGTTCTATATCTGTGGCCCATCAGGAATGATGTCCGAAGCGGCTCAGGCGCTTAAAGAACTCGGCATATCAGATAATAAAGTACATCAGGAACACTTCTCTGCCGCTTTACCAGAGCTTGACGATAGCTCCACTCCTACTACTACATCCAGCAGTTCTATGAAAACACCTGACTCCGCACCCGGACAGCTCATCAAGCGCCAGATCACGGTCATTTTTGACGGAGAACAAAAGGAAATCAGCGTATTGCCATCTCAGAGTGTGTTGGATGCGGCATTGGATGCAGACCTTGATCCGCCGTACGCCTGCATGATTGGATCATGCTGTACCTGTAAGGCCAAGCTAATGTCTGGAAAAGTGATTATGGATGATCGCGAGGGACTTACCGATCAGGAAATTGCCGATGGATTTGTCCTGACCTGCCAGAGCCATCCGATGTCAGATGGGGTTGTTCTGAACTATGACGTCATGTAGCTGAACTCCGCTTTGGCTATATGATGAGCCTGAGCATTTCGGCGGCTTTTTCCACCGGACACTGCAGGGGATTCAGCACAATATCCGCCTGATGATAATGCCAGGCACGTTCCCGCTGGGTATTGTAGATATATACTTCGATTTCTTCTTCTGATTTTCCGGCAAGCAGCGGACGTTCTTCTGCTATCGGAATGAGCCTGTCCTTCAAATCACCGTCAAATAGCTTGAGGAAAATAATTTTCCCCTCTGCTTTCATCCAATCCAGATTATCATTGTGGATCGGTGTACCGCCTCCGCAGGCAAGGACCGTATTGTCAGGAAGTG
>JBBRLW010000036.1:0-10513 GCA_038231115.1 Bacteroidia bacterium | reverse complement strand
CTGGAGGGGCATACGCTTGAGACCATGTCATTAGCGGGAACAAAGAATGCTCCCGATGCTTTTACAGTCAAGGAAATACATGAGCAGAGGCTGGTCAGCAATTATATCCGGGAAAAGCTGGAGCCTGTTTCAGAGCGCTACACCGCCGAGGGTCCCCTGCCTTATCAGGCGGGAGAAGTCTGGCACCTGCGGACCAAAATTCTGGCTACGCTGACTGACGAGACCCTCAGGCGATATAGTCCGCTGGCATTTGCCATGATACTGCATCCGACGCCTGCTGTAGGCGCTTATCCGCAGGAAACAGGACTTGATTATATTGGCTATGTAGAACCGCTGAGATATGACCGGAAGCTCTATGCCGGATATCTGGGACCTGTCTCTTCCCTAAGGACACAGTTGTTTGTCAATCTGCGCTGTATGAACTTCGATGCGCATCATGTCCACTATTATGCCGGAGGCGGTATTGTACAAGGATCTGATCCGGCTTCGGAATGGGAAGAAACGGAGCGCAAAATGGATGTCGTCCGTAAAATCGTAATGCAATAAGGATCGTACTCATCCACTAAAATTACACAAAAAAGCCTCTGATGGATTCATCAGAGGCTTTTTTGATTCTATGCAATTCAGTAGCAATCTACCACTCTTCGCTGTTATCAGGACGGCCACCGCCATTCTGTGGAGCGTTGTAATCTCCGTTATTGCCGCCATTATTACTATTATTGTTCTGCTGCGGCTGATTGTTGTTATTGTACTGATCATTACGCTGACCTCCAGACTGATCATTGTCCCTGCTTGTACCTCTGTCGTCATCTCTTCTCGGGCCACGATCATCGTTGCCTCCGCGGAATCCGCCTCGGTCATCTCTACCGCCGCCGCCACGATCATCTCTTCTTGGACCTCTGTCGTCTCTGCGATCTCCACCACGGAAGCCACCTCTGTCGCCGCCACGATCATCTCTGCCGCCACGATCACGATCTCCCCCTCTCGGACGGGATTCGCGCTCTACATAGCCTTCCGGCTTGTCGAGCAGCGCTTTGGTAGACAGGCGGAACTTGCCTGTGCGCGGATCTACTTCCAGAAGCTTCACGGTTACTTTATCTCCCGGACTTAGTACATCCTCTACATTTTCAACGCGATCATACGATATTTCGGATACATGCAACAGACCTTCTTTGCCCGGCATGAACTCTACGAAAGCACCAAAGACCTGAAGGCTTTTGACGGTTCCCTCGTATATTTTGCCCTCTTCCGGAGGTGTTACTATACCGATAATCCATTTGTACGCTGCATCGAGGCTATCCTTGTTCGGAGATGAAATCTCGACCATTCCCCTGTTATCCACTTCTTCAATGGATACGGTTGCGCCGGTTTCTTTCTGGATGCCCTGGATAACTTTTCCACCTGTACCAATTACAGCACCGATAAACTCCTTATCAATACCAAACCGGACGATCCGTGGAACGAAAGGTTTGTAATCTTCACGTGCCTGAGGCTGAACCTCGTTCATGATTTCAAGGATATGCAAACGTCCCCGGCGTGCCTGCTCCAGTGCTTCTTCCAGCACTTCGTAGGAAAGGCCATCTACTTTCAAATCCATCTGGCAGGCAGTGATACCATCTACCGTTCCTGTGACTTTAAAGTCCATATCTCCGAGGTGATCTTCATCTCCAAGGATATCAGATAACACTGCATATTTTCCATCGGAAGCTCTGGAAATCAATCCCATTGCAATTCCGGATACTGATTTTTTCAGCTTGATTCCTGCATCCAGCAATGCCAGCGTACCTCCGCAGACTGTTGCCATAGAGGATGATCCGTTGGATTCCAGAACGTCTGAAATCAGGCGTACGGTATAAGGATTGATATCCTCGGTAGGCAGTACGGCTCTAAGGGCACGCATGGCCAGATTTCCGTGTCCGATTTCGCGACGGGATGCCCCTCTGTTCGGTTTTACTTCTCCGGTTGAAAAGCCCGGAAAGTTATAATGGAGCAGGAATTTGTTATATCCATGATAGATGGCACCATCAATAATCTGCTCATCGAGCTTTGTTCCGAGGGTAATAGAGCAAAGCGCCTGAGTTTCTCCGCGCTGGAATATTGATGATCCGTGTACGGTTGGAAGAACGTCGGTTTCGCACCAGATTCCACGAACTTCATCAAGCTTACGCCCATCAAGACGTGTCCGGTGGTCGAGAACCATATTCCGGACTACTTCTTTCTTCAGCGAGCTGTAGTATTTTTTGTATAGTGCTTTATCTCCATCGGAAGTATCCTCGGGAAGTGTAGCCATGTATTCTGTATAGATAGCCTTCCATCCTTCTGATCTGGCATGCTTATCCGATCCAGCCATCGCTATGGCAAGGATTTTATCGGATACTGCCGCCGTCAGGGCTGCATTGATTTCCTCATTGGAAGGATCAGGAGCGTATGTAAATTTCTCTTTTCCGCAGGCTTCACGCAGATTCAACTGCGCCTGGCACTGCTTCTTGATGAATTCATGAGCAATTTTGATGGCTTCCAGCATTTCTGATTCCGGAACTTCCTTCATCGAGCCTTCCACCATATTAATATCTGATATGGATCCGGATACAATGATATCCAGTGTAGCCAATGCCATCTGTGGAATGGTAGGATTGATGATCCACTCGCCCTCTACCTTCGCCACACGCGTTTCAGCGATAGGATTCGGGAAAGGAATCGGTGATACCATCAGCGCAGCAGAAGCTGCCAGTCCTGCAAGGGCATCCGGTGAGTCATTTTTATCTGATGAGATCAATTGAATCATGATCTGTGTTTCCATGTGGTAGTCATCCGGAAACAATGGGCGTAAAGCCCTGTCCACCAAACGGCAGATCAGTATTTCGTAGTCCGAGAGACGGGACTCTCTTTTGAGGAATCCGCCCGGGAAACGTCCCGTTGAAGAATATTTTTCCTGATAGTCAACAGTTAAAGGCAGAAAATCGATTCCGACCTTTGCTTCACGTGCGGCGACTGCCGTAGCAAGGAGTATCGTTTCGCCCATACGGACGGTGACACATCCATCGGCCAGCTTGGCCAATTTTCCGCTTTCAATCACGATCTCGCGTCCATCATCCAATGTGATGGTCTGAGAGTATACCGTCGGTTTCTGTGCTTGCAACATAATAGTCTAATAAATTGAAGATGAAATAAATAGCTTGTTTGGAGCTTTAGGGGCAGCTTATAAAATGCCCGGGGAGGCAGAAACTGCCTTGAGTAAAAAATAAAAAAGGCAGTTGTTTCCAACTGCCTCATTATATGGAGAGTAAATTACTTTCTGATTCCGAGCTTCGCGATGATTTCACGATAGCGGTAGATGTCCTCACGCATCAGGTAGTTGAGGAATTTCCGGCGTTTACCGACTAATTTCAACAGGGAGCGCTGAGTATTGAAGTCCTTGCGGTTTTTCTTCAAATGCTCTGTCAGGTTGGAAATACGGATGCTGAACAAAGCCACCTGGCTTTCTGCAAGTCCTGTATTCGTTTCAGTTCCCCCGTAGGTTGCGAAAATTTCTTTTTTCTTATCGCTGCTTAACATTCTTTAATCAATTTTTGAAGCCTTATCCGAAGGCCCGGATTCAATCCATTCTAATTAGCTTGCAAAGTTAGGAAAAGATCATGAATTGAAGGGAAAAATTTCCTCAAAATTCATGAGGCCTAAATAATGGCTGAACCCATCAGCAAAAAAGGAGCTATATTAGCTCCTTTTCTTATTATAATAGTCTATAATCCAGTGTATTAGAAAGGAAGATCTCCATCATCATCAATTTCAGATGCGGATGCAGGCTGCGTATTGAAGCCGGAACTCGCTCCCTGATAGGTAGGCTGCGCCTGTTGCGCCTGTCCGCCCCCGTAGCTTCCACCTGACTGCTGCTGTTGTCCAGCTCCTGAAGCACCACCACCGGAAGTATCTCCTTTCTGCAATCTCCACGCGCGCAGATCTGTGTACCAGCGCTCGTTATATTCACGGGACTCAACGTTGAAGCTCACCGTCATCATATCTCCTTCATTGTAGTTATTCAGCTCTGCTGTTTTGTCTCCCCACAGATTGAAGCAGGCTTTCTTTGGAAACTGCTCATCTGTTTCGATAACAAATTCCTGCTTTTTCCAAGAACCATTTGCGCCGCTGCCCTCCACGGGATTCAACTTCTTAATCAGCTTTCCAGCGACTTCTAATTGTGTAGCCATATTGTATTATTCTATTTTTTTGATGCCTCAAATATACTCACGAGAAACAAATATCACGCTGCTTTTGCTGGATTTTCGAGCTTTACGTCCATTGTTTCACTGTATTCAAAGCTGGTTCCCATGAGGAATCCATACGGTCGCAGATTCGGAACGTGATCGCAGATAACGCGCAGAACGCCCATCAGCGGGATAAAGAGGATCATCCCTGCAATGCCCCATAGCTCACCTCCGATGATCAGGGCAATGAAGGCAATCAGCGGATTCACACTTACCTTATGTCCTACGATACTGGGTGTAAGAAAATTGGCCTCGATCAAATGTGTCAGGATATATAAGCCGGCGGTGGCGGGAACCAAAAGGGTGTTTTCTTTAGTCAGGAAGGTGACGGTAACAGCCAGGAGCATACTGCTGAGTATTCCGATATAAGGGACGACGTTAAACAGTGCCGTAGCAATACCGAGGAAGATGGCGAATGGCACTCCTATAATAAATAGTCCGGTAGAAACCATTGTCGCCACGATGATCATCACGATAAATATGCCGCTGATATAGCTCTGGATAACTGCCTTGATATCGCTGGTGATGTATCTGACGCGATCATGATGTGCGGCAGGCAACACAAGCATGAGGAAGGTGACGAACTTCTTCCGGTAGAAGATCATGAAAAACATATAGAACTGAAGAATCCCGACAGTCGCGAGAACTCCGGTGAAATTCAGAAGAATGTCCTGCAATATAGTACCTGAGTCAGCGAGTAGGAGCTGAATCCGCTCGTTGAGCATCTTCAGCTGTTTTTCCTGATTATAGCCTGTCTGCCTCATGATATAGGCCTGGATGTCGGTGAGCTTATGGTTGACCATCTGCTTGAGGGCATCCTTATCCTTGATAAAAAGAATCACCTGATGATAGAACATCCACAGGAAGAAGCCCAGAACAATCATCACAAGGATAATCACAATGAAAGTTGCAGCTACTTTATTCATTTTCAGCTTGGTTTCTAATACACGTGCCAGCGGATACAGCAGGATAGAAAGCAGGGAAGCGAAGCAGAATGGAATGAGAAAGGAACTTCCATAATAAAGGATCATCATCACAAGGCTGAAAAATATCAGCAGGAAAGTGGCCTTCACATAGAAGGGAAGTTGTTTATACATATTTCAGATACATTTGAGAGGATGTAAATCCTCGACAAACTAACGTAAAATCATTCTAATTAAATCGTTATAGCAAAAAAATAATTTGGCAGCTTCGTTCCGGCGGCAGATCAGCATTATAGGACTGAAACAAGCTTATTAGCTCCTAACTTTGCGGGATAGCATCACAGCTGTTCAGGAATAGATTTGGCCAGAAAAAACGACAAAAAAATAGCGGAGATCAAGCAGATGGCTTCCGTATTTGAGGATCCGGAGCGCCTGGATGCGGGCTGGCATCACAAGTATTTCCAGAATGATCATCCTTTGGTGATAGAGCTCGGCTGTGGATGGGGAGAATATACGCTGAGCCTGGCGGCACGCTATCCGGAAAAGAACTTCGTCGGGATAGACATAAAGGGTCCGCGCATCTGGAAAGGCGCTACCGCCGCCGAGGCCGCAGGGCTTCATAATGTAGCCTTTGCCCGATTCCGGATAGAGTATATCAAGGATTTTTTCCCGCCGGAAAGCATTGATGAAGTCTGGATTCCTTTTCCCGATCCCTTTGCGCGCAAATCAAAATCCGGACGGCGACTAACCTCGCCCGAGTTTCTGGCGCGCTACCGTCCTTTGCTGAAGCCGAGTGCGATCCTGCAATTCAAAACCGACTCTCTTCCTCTGTATGAATGGACGATGGAGACGTACCGCTCCATGCCTGATGCAGTCGAAATTATATCCCATACGGATCATCTGCATAGCTCGGAGCTACTAACGGAGGAGACCGGCATCCCTTCCAAATTCGAGCAGCTATTTATGAATCAGGGCGTGGAAATCAAGTATATCAAATTCAGGCTCCGATAAAGTCGCAGCTTATTTTGCTGATATATGATCTTCTATGATCCTGATAATTTCGGGAGCTCTGTCTAATGCCATGATATGCGTCCCTCCGGTGATAAGGCTGGCATTCTGAACATACTGATGCGGAAAAACCAGATCATTGGTTCCCTGAATATGGAGATACTTTTCCGGCGCCTGCTGATTGTCCCAGTCAAGAATGGCCGCCTTAGCCCAGTCGAAAAAGTCCGGATCGGCATGGGCAAACATATCATCAATCAGAGCCATATAGGTAGGTGCTTCTTTTCCGACCCATTGCTTGAACATCCGGTACAGGTGCTGCACCTGAGGCGTATATAACGGATCCAGCTTCATGATTTTGAACCACTGAAATGCGGGCTGAAACTCGGAAACCGTTTTGGCGCTTGAAATGAGTATGGTACACTCCGGCCTCAGCAGCCTGGACAGCTCTGTAGCAATGATACCTCCGAGGGAAATTCCCATGAGATAAAAGGATTGTGTGGTATCAATCTGCGGGACAATGCGCGCTGCCAAACCGGCTATGCTTTCGCCGGGAATGGCCTTGGGATACTGGATATACTTAAACTCATATCCTTCAAACAGGAGATTCTGGAACAGGCGCTGATCCCCTCCGAGGCCAGTCAGCTGATATATTACAGGCTTTTGATTCATATTTTCCGGAGACTTTGCAAAGGACGTGCAATCAATATAAGTCAGCTAAAATTATTCATTAAGCTGGGAGGCCGTCTAAAATTGAAAAAGCGCACAGGAATCAACCTATGCGCTTTTTCAATATATTCCTGTCAACTCTTATATCACCAGCATCGCATCTCCGTAGTCGAGGAAGCGGTAGCCTTCTTTGATGGCTTCGGCGTATGCTTTAGCAATCAATTCATGTCCGCCAAAAGTAGCGGTAGAGATATAATACGCTGATTTAGGCGCATGGAAATTCGTTATCAGGCAATTGGCGATGTTGAATTTGTAATGCGGAATGATGAACTTCTCTGTCCATCCTTCCATGCCCTTCAGGCGTGAGCCGGCAGATACTGCCGATTCGATGGTACGCATCACCGTATTTCCTACGGCACAGATACGCTTGCCTTCGAGCTTGGCTTCGTTGACGATATCAGCTGTTTTCTGCGGAACGATGAAGTTCTCGGAGTCCATTTTGTGTTTGGATAAATCCTCGACCTCAATTTTCCGGAAAGATCCGAGGCCGATATGCAGAGTGACCTCAGCCATCTTGACACCTTTGATTTCGAACCATTTCAATACCTCACGGCTGATATGGAGTCCGGCAGAGGGTGCTGCTACAGCACCAACTTCGGAGGCATATATCGTCTGATAAGACTCTACATCCTGCGGGGTAGCCTTGCGCTGCATGTACTTCGGAATAGGCATTTCTCCCAGCTTGTGTAGTACATCGCTGAATTCCTGTGGTGTATAATCATTAAGGAAACGGATGGTACGTCCACGGGAAGTAGTATTGTCGATTACTTCAGCAACGAGGATATCTTCCGGATCGTCATCTTCTCCAAAGAACAGCTTGTTTCCTACACGGATTTTACGGGCTGGATCTACCAGGACATCCCACAAACGTTGTTCTTTATTAAGTTCACGTAAAAGGAAAACCTCGATTTTAGCGCCGGTTTTTTCTTTGCGTCCGTACAGACGGGCGGGGAATACCCGTGTATTATTGACGATCATCACATCACCTTCGTCAAAGTACTCCACCACGTCCCTGAACTTTTTATGCTCAATTTCCTTGGTTTTGCGGTTGACAACCATCATTCGGGACTCATCCCTATAGTCGGCAGGCTCAGTTGCGATAAGCTCGTCCGGTAATTCAAACTCGAATTCAGATAATTTCATATATTCTGCCGAAAAAGTCTGCAAAGATAAGGGATTTCAGGTATAATTTATGTAAAATTTGACGAAGTATTCCGTCTCAATTATGTCCCTTCGAACTACCCTAGTTTCCACTTCAGAAAGCCTCGGATTTGCTTACGCAAGCATCAGAGCCAATCTGCTACGCACCCTGCTATCCTTGCTTGGGATCATGATTGGCGTGTTCTGTATCATCGCTATCCTGACGTTTGTGGATTCGATCCGGCTCAATGTATCGTCCTCTATAGATAAGCTTGGAGATAAGACGATCTTCATTCAGAAATGGCCCTGGTTATTTGACTCTGATTATCCCTGGTGGAAATATATTAACCGTCCGGAGATGAAGTTCCATGAAATGGAATCCCTGAAAAAGAAAATGCCTGAGGCTGAGGCTATTGCTTACTCTGTAAATGTATCTGACAAGAAAGTCACGGCAGATAACAATAATGTAGCGGAAGGCATTACGGTAGAGGCATTTACGGAAGGCTATGATCAGATTCGTAATTTTGATTTCCCTGCCGGACGGTATTTTGTTGAAACGGAAATTTATCGGGGGCTGCCCGTTTGCTTTATAGGGAGTACCCTGGCGCAGAATCTATTTAAATCAGAGAAGGAGGCTGTAGATAAGCACATTAAAGTATTCGGACGTAATGTGCGCATTGTAGGCGTATTGGCTAAAGAAGGAGAGGGTATTGGGATTAATCGTGGACAGGATATGAAGATATTTGTCCCGATGAACTTTGTCCGGAACTTCGGCACCTTTGAGGAAATGCAATATGAGCCGACGATCTACGTCAAGACGACCAGCACACAGATATCCGGTGCGGCCTTCGAGGATGACCTGCGGGGGACGATGCGGAGTGTCCGCAAGCTCTCGCCGCGCGAAGAAGACGACTTCTCTCTCAACAAAATCACAATGATTACGAATGTCATGGATAATTTATTCAGCCAGATCAGTCTGCTGGGCTGGATCATCGCCGGATTTTCCATCCTCGTGGGTGGATTCGGAATTGCGAATATTATGTTCGTCTCTGTAAAAGAGCGGACACATATTATTGGTATTCAGAAGGCACTCGGCGCATCATCGTATGCCATCATGACGCAATTTCTCGGGGAAGCCATCATGCTATGCCTCATTGGAGGAGGTGTCGGGCTTGGACTTGTCTGGCTGTTAGCCACCGTCATGAGTCTCTTTTTCCCTTTTCAGCTGATCCTCACACCTCAGAATATTATGATTGGCGTCGGCTTATCCTCCCTGATCGGCATCCTCTCGGGATACATTCCCTCGCGGCAGGCCGCGCATCTGGATCCGATTGAAGCAATCAGATCGAATGGGTAGCCAGATATAAAAACAGGAAGGCCGGATATCATCCATTGATGATATCCGGCCTTCCTGTTTTTATTCTTTAGATGTTCCTCTGACTATTGTCTCACCACTCTTACTTGACGCTGTGCGCCCTGCTGAGTGATTTTCACGATATAGACGCCTGCGGTCTGTGGCAGTGCGATCTGAGCCATCGTCTGTGCAGTGAACTGCTCTGAGGAGATTACTCTGCCCATCACATCCAGCACCTGAGCCTGGAACGGATACGACTCATCGAGTCCGGTCAATGTTACGGTTGATCTTGATCCGGAGACCGGATTCGGATACAGCGCCAGATTGGTCAGGAGCGATGTTGTGATTTTGGACTGTCCACCAAGCGGCGTAGTGAATATCAGACGGTAGTCATCAGATGACTGTCCTGCCTCAAGACTAATCTTGTATGCAGGATTTAGACTGAGATCTACCAGTTCCCCTGTTTGTATATTTTCTACAAATACTCGGGTCTCGGCATCAAAGGAGCTGAGTCCTGAGAAGCTGATTTTCATCGCTGCGCCGTCAATGTTTTTGAGGTGCATCGGTATGATGCGTTTATTGGATGCGTTCAATTCAGGCAGCGCGTTGATTGCCAGCTGACTTCCTTCGCACTCTGTTGCGACGTCAAGGTGTGATCCGGAGAGCTTGTAGGCATCGTGCTGTCCGTTAACAGAAGAGCTAAACTCATCCGAGAACATGACTTTCGCCTCATCCTTCCAGCCTTCTGAGTTCTGTCCATGAATGGAAAGAATTGCCGGCTGGGTTTTGTAGAACTTCGCTCCCGAAGTGATCAGATTGTCTCTGTGGAGGGTCAGGCTCGGAGAAGATCCGGTCGCATGGACAAAGAAGCCCTGTCCCTGTGCTATCTTCTGGTCACCTCCGTTGATGGAAGAGCCGGAGAAGTTGGATGCTACGAAGTTGCCTGTCGCCGGATTATAGACGTAATAATAGTTATCCAGATTGGATGCCGATACTCCGGAAGTAGTCCAGTACATATCAAACGGATACGGGTTACCCAGCAGGTTCCATCCGTCTGAAGAAGGCGTGGAGTGATTGGTGTAGCTAAGGCTTGCGGATGG
>JBBRLW010000035.1:0-10538 GCA_038231115.1 Bacteroidia bacterium | reverse complement strand
ATGACATCGTAGGTATCAGAATCTACGATCCTATGGATACGGTACTACCCTCGGCAGGCCTGATTAAGGTACAGGATCCGGAAACAGGCCAGAGCTTTTTCATAGACAGTTCTGATCCGACTATCCGCAAAGCATATAATGACTTGCAGATGGGCTATGTCAGCTATTTCGAGCAAAATTTCCGGAAGGCGGGCGTGGATCATATTAGTATCCGTACCGATGAGGCGTATGTCACCACACTTAGAACGTTCTTTAAAAGCAGATGAAGTATAAAATCT
Source organism: Bacteroidia bacterium (assembly GCA_038231115.1). Classification (GTDB taxonomy): domain Bacteria; phylum Bacteroidota; class Bacteroidia; order CAILMK01; family CAILMK01; genus JBBRLW01. Next base: position 10,260 of record JBBRLW010000035.1, on the reverse strand, counting down.
TTATTCTGATTCTGGTTCTAATCCAGACCGGCATTTCCAAAGCCGCAGAAAAGTATGTGGACACGGCCTTCTATGTACAGGCAAAAACTGATAAGTTTCCCCAGTCTCTAAAGCTTGGGGAGAAGGTGGGGGTAACCGTATCCGTCACTATGCCTAAAGGAAAAGGGTTCCAGCTCATTGTTCCTCATTGGCCTGCGGCCACTAAAATGGAGCTGACGGATTCACTCTACACAGATTCGCAAAGCCATAATCCTGATTTTCTCAGCTTTTTTCTCCATTACCGGGCTTCTGCATACGATTCGGGGACCTTCTATTTCCCTGCGCTGGAGTATAAGCTGATGAGGAATGGCCAGCTATTTAAATCCGTAACGACCGATAGTTTTGGATTCAAATACCGGATGATGCCTGTGGATACTTCCAAGGCATTTATGCCGATTAAATCTCCCGAGGAGATTCCCTATACATTTGCTGATATATGGCCGTATCTTGTTGGTGGAGTCCTTCTTCTGGCGCTTCTATTTTTGGGATGGCGCTATGGCCGGAAATATCTGAACCGTCCGAAAGCTGTTGCGGAAGCTAAAATTCCGACAAAATCAGCGGAAGAGGAAGCACTGGAAGCACTTGCCGTACTCTCTACTGCTAAAGAAAGCCTGGAGGGTAAATCATACTTTACAGACCTGACAGATATCCTGCGGAGATACATCAGTCGGGTGTATGATATAGATGCTCAGGAAATGACTTCAGAAGAGATATTATATGCTCTGGCTCCGGTTTCCCGATCTCAGGTATCGGTGGAGCGGCTCAGTCAGGTACTGAGACTATCAGATCTCGTCAAATTTGCCAAGTACGAAGTAATGCCCTATCAGAAAGATTCCAGCTTGACACAGGCATACGATTTTATCCGTGAAACTGCTCCCAAAGCTGAGGAGACTCAGGCTAAATTGGAGTCACGATCAGAAGATCACAGAATTAACTGAGGGCTGATACTCTCTTCAATGAGAGGCATCAGTTCAATTAACCGGTTTTTGGCATCCAGTGAGAACTCTTCCGCACTTAGGCGACTGCAAATCCGTGTAATGGCATATACCATATCATCATTATGAATGTATCGGTATATATAACGATGCTCGAGGAAGCGATCCAGAAAATGGAAAAAACGCTCTAATGGCTCTGTAAATCCGACAAGGATAAGCAGCTCAGAGAGTGATGTGCGCGGGACAGACTCGATATCTGTGTACAGCTTATTAGCCTGACTGAGTCCTTCTGCTAAAATCTGACGGTCTAGCATCAGCTCATAAAAAATATGGGCGAGGAAAAACAGTCGTATATCTCTGGGGAGAAGCTCTGCCATTCCCTGATTCTCCAGGATAATGCGAATCTCATGGGTATGGCTCCGGAAAGCCTCTGAAGAATGGAACTGTGCATCCCGTTTCAGATGCTGCTGCATTCCACTAATAATGTCCAGCACATCAAGAGAGGGATGCATATCTGCCGGAAGCTCATGTAACTTCCATCCCCGCTGCTGCGCCGAAATCAGATCCGGCAGAATGAGTCCGAAGTTATACGCAGATTCTCCAGTACGGGAATCCGCAGCATAATGAGAAAGAAGGTTCATGACTCGATTATTTTCCTCCGAATAGCTTCTTCAATATACGTCCATATTTTTTCCGACGCTTCATGATCAGGAGCTTCACAGGCCAGTTCGCCTGACTCTCTTCCGCCAATAGTGTTGTAATGAGCTTTCTGGATTTAAGGAACTGACGGTTTGAAAAATAAGGCTCCGGAGTGGATTTAACGGCACGTGCAATACAGTACAGCTCATGATAATTCATCTCATTGAAATTGAGCATAATTAGCGGTGCCATACCGCTCATGTTCAATGCATTGGTTAATGAGACGGTTGTAAAGTAATTGGTATGCACGTTACGGATGAAATCCGCATTGATAGGACGGTTGGGATTGTCCAGACTTGGAATCCCTATATACAGCAGTCCTCCGGGCTTTAATACCTGAGCTGCCTTTTTGAGAACGGCAATCGGATCAAGGAAATGCTCCAGAACATGGCGCATGATGATAAAATCGAATTTCTGCGGATATTGCAGATGCCAGTCCGTATCTACATCTGTTCCGATAACATGGATACCGAGCTTATTCAGGACGGGCAGACATGCTTCCGATGGCTCAATGGCAAATAATTCTGCCTTCGGATAAAAACGGGATTGCAGATATTCAAGAGCCCAGCCTTCCCCCGAGCCGATGTCGAGAAGTGCAACCGGATTTTCAGGCATGAGGAACTGATCTTCAAGGCGGGTTACTATTTCCCTGACGCTATTATATTTATAATAATCGTCAGCCGCTGATTTGTTTCCTCCTCCACCCGATAGTGCGTATCGTACTCCTTCGCATAGAAATAGTCGTATCGCTCTTTAGTCCAGCGGGGATTCAGGTAGCCAAATCCGCAATTTTTGCATAGGGAAAAATTAGCCGGAAGCCCGAACATTCCAATTTTATGGAGAAGTTCCGGATCGTTGGCATGACAGATAGGACAGGAAACTTCCTCAAACTCGTTAGCAATATTCATATACGTGCACGAAGTTAAGATATCTCGACTTACTCGTATTGCTTGAGGGTTTGCTTTAGTTCTTTTCTGACGAGCTTGCGGAGCCATTTGGGACGCAGGACTTCCACAGTGCGTCCCTGGCGGAGAATATTTTCCAGCAGATACCGATCCGGGAAAAGCGTTTCCTGGCTGATATCCTCATCAAAGGCGGAGATTTCAATTAGATTTTCGTACTCATCAGTACGGAAGGTGGTTTTCCGGCGGTGACTGAGAACAACAAGCTCGGGCATCGTATGGTCGGGATCAATCCAGCGTCCGGCGCTGCTGTTTTCAAGATCATATTCATCTGATTGCTTCAAAGCAGTCTGAATAGATTTGAGTGCCCGTCGGATAGAATCGGTTACGCCATCGTAATTAGATAGGAGGAGCTGATCTACCGTATTTTTCAGTACTACAAGATCAGTACTATCTACATGAGCCGCTGGAAAATCAAAGGGCGAGGCATAATAATATCCCTTTGACTTTGAAGAATAGGCAATCGGAGCAGCGAAGCCCTCCGGATCAGGCTTGCGCATAGTTTCAATGTCTTTCTGGACGGTTCTGCGGCTTATTTCCTCGCCTTCACCAGCGGAGCTCAAAGCCTCATTGCAGGCTTCAATTAGCTCTTCCAGGCGGGGTCCGGATGAGGCAGAAGCATCCTTTAGCTTCAAATCAATGGCCTGATACCTCAGCCAGGTGCGTTTGCTGGAATTCATCGGGATAATTACTTAATCCTCGAAATTAACGAATTGGATTGTTATCACTTCATTAAAGCATGATTTTAAAGCGGTTTATAAATGGATAAAGAAACTTATACCTACTCAAAATCTGTATGTAATATTATGAAAATGTTAACGAATATGAAAAATGTACTAGCAAAAATGAGTCTTATAGGGACACTGATCTTCTCCCTGAATACTGCATCCGTACAGGCTCAGCCTTACGGAACCGCACTCGGGCTGCGTATTGCAGAGCAGTATGGTATCACGCTCAAGCACTTCACTTCCGAGCACAGCGCTTTAGAAGGTATTGCGCGATTCAGCAGCAATGGATTTAACGTCACCGGACTGTATGAGTATCACGGTAATGCATTCAATGCCAAAGGACTAAGCTACCTAATTGGTGGCGGAGCTTTTGCAGGATCATATAATCATGCCTATTACTATGACCGAGGTTATAAGGGTAATGATGCAACAGTCGTTTTCGGACTGGCAGGAATCCTTGGACTGGACTATAAATTTGAGAACGCTCCGATTAATCTTCAATTGGACTGGATTCCGAGCATCGGACTGGTTCCTAACTATTTTGAAGGTGCGCAGGTAGGATTATCTGTCCGCTATGTGTTTAATGATAAGTAGCAGATAGGCTATAATTATCTCAGATAAAGCAGAAGCCTTCCGGACCACATTCGGAGGGCTTCTTTTTGCGCTATCTAACCGGCACAGTTTTATTAGCGCAGAGGTAAATTTGTCGGGTTGAAAAAGCTGATCTTAATCTTACTTCTTCCATTTTGGGCTTATGCGCAGAATCCGCCTGTCTTACGGGCAGAGCAGCTTACTCCGCTTAATCCCCCGACAATAATTCTCCAGCCGCCTTTAGAGATCAAGCCTATTGAAGCAGCTCCCGCTACCCTACCCGCCCTACCGGAAAAGAGTCCCTATGAAGCCTATATTCCTTCCCCGGCAGGAATATGGCCGCTGAAGTATATCCGCCTGGTTATTCACGTTATTCAGGATGGATCAGGCAGGCAGAATTTTGTTGCTGGAAATCCATATCACCGGAAATACATCACTGATATCATCAGTTTTGTAAACTGGAGCCTGAGCGATATACAAACACCTAACTCATTTATTCCCGGATATCCGCATAAGTTCCTGAAAGATAGCAGGGTTCGTGTACAGCTGGATACCGTGTTTTATCATTCGGAGCCTAAGCTATCGGATTACCGAAAGCTGGGCACCTACGCGGGAGATTCAAGTCAGGATAATGGAAGGGTATATGATCTCACCGAGCAATGCTATTTGAAATATGTTCTGAATAATCCGGTTCTGAGTCTGCGTGAACGGGACTCTTCTATAAATGTATTTCTGTTTGAGGCCTATAAGATGTCAGGAAGAGGTATGGCAGAGGGTCTGAATTCCAAACGATGGCTGAATGTGGTCGGGGCCTATTATTTCTTCCAAAATGATAGTACAGGTGTTCCCTGGAACATCGGTGGCGTAATGACCCATGAGATAGGCCATAATCTCGGACTGGCGCACGTATTTGATCAGCAGCAGTGCATTGACCTGCAACTGAGTCCGAAAGGGAAAACGAATAATACCATGGATGCCTGGCCTGGTGGCGGGCGTGGACTGAGTCCATTACAGATGGGCGTTATGCAGTATGGACTCGAAGGAAAAACGGGGGATATTGCTGAGGCAATGGTGATTCCGAAGAAAGAGTGGTGGATTAGCGAAAAGGACTCCACCGGCGAAGAAATGCTGATAATCGGCACACGGACAAGCTATACAGACATTAATATCCGTCCCGGAGCTACACTGACCGTCAGCGGGCACCTTCAGATGGCACCTGGAAGGACCATCCGCATATATCCCCGTGGACAGCTCATCATTGAGGGCGGGGAAATCTCCGGCATTGGCGAAGCGGGCTGGAATGGGATAGAACTCGAAAAGAATCGCAGGGGATTATTCGGTACCCGCAAGAGCCGGAGCATTTTCCATGTCTATCACGAAGGATATTTCCACGGCAGCGATCATGGAATCATGAAGGTGGAATTTTCGAGAAAGTAGTACCCTGTATGGTATAGCTATCCTTGAAAATGCAATGAAATTGATGAAATCAGCACTGCTATCAAAACATCGTATATAAGGGAAAAGGCATCACTCAACAGAGTCTCTATACTATTGAGTGATGTATATCTTAGAATACAATTCCGAGGCTAAGGCTGGACATAATAATAGGAATTACGCTGGGATCTCTCCTAATTGCTGGTGAACCACCGGAACTAAGTAGTCCGCCACCTCCACTTCCGTCTGATATATCCTGCCCCTGAACAAATCGTGCCCCCGCTCCGCAATAGGCGTCAAAATACAGGGGAATTTCTTTGAATATCTTGCCTTTCCTTCCTAATAATACACCTAAGTCCTCAATCTGAAAGGAAGAATTAAAAAGTCCCGCTTTATTTCCATTCATAGTAGTATATGCAAAGGCAAGACTCTGAACCCTGTAATTGAAATACCGGATCAGGGGCGCGAAGTACGTACCTTTAAGCGAATCCGAAGCATGCTTAAATAATTGCAGGGAAGCAGTACCATAAAACCCTCCCGGAAGCATCTCGTAAGGTCCGTAAGTGGGTCCGAAGAAGACAAATGCATTACTTCTATACCAAAATTCATAGCTCTTATCTCTTGTAGTGATGCCCAGGGCTATTTGCAGAGCTTTTCTACGGTCAAGCCTGGTTTCAAACTGGATACCGTATGCACCGCGCACTAAGGCCAAAGCCGGATTCACACTCAGGGCAGTCCTGTATCCCGGGCCATGGAAATGGTCATTTTCAGGAGCAACAGTAAACGATAACTCATTGGGCTTAGTCCGGCCAACTGCGCGACGGTCTTGAATCCGGGAAGATTCATTGACACCAGTGCTATCCGTTTCCTGTGCATTTGTAGCGCTATAGGCACATAGGATGAATACTACAATCCAGAGAAGGAAGTTTGCATAAGCGAATCGAATTATAGGTGCTGTGAGCATTTTTGCTACTTGGTGCGGCTAATTTAAGAAAAATATACGCCAGGAGCATGCTGCACTTATTTATATAGATGGTCAGGATGTTTTTTGCGCCATAGTCCCTGACTTTCTCAGCTTGAAAGTTCTGCTATTTCGGGAAATAGCCGATCAAATTATATAAGAGCATGTCTAAAAATCAATTCCACCACCAAATCTACCAGGCGCTTCTGATGCTGAGTTCAGTATAGCCTAATGGAGACATAACATTTTGTGGAATTTCTAATATAAAAGGAAATCTGTAGGAACCTTGTTCAACTTTATATCCTTATATACTTTACCCAATGAATCCTGCATAGCGATCTTTCTGTCAAGCCTATACTTAACAAGGATGCCACTATTCACAACCCAAATCAGAAACAGATGGCAAAAATTTATGAACTCATTGAAGGAGACATTACTACACTGGAAGTGGACGCGATTGTCAATGCAGCCAATTCTTCGCTTCTGGGAGGCGACGGCGTGGACGGCGCAATTCACCGCGCAGCCGGTCCTGAGCTTTTAGAGGCTTGCAGAAAGCTCGACGGCTGTCCGACGGGCTATGCCAAAATAACTCCCGGATTTAAACTCCCTGCGCGCTATGTAATTCACGCAGTAGGCCCGGTCTATAAAGAAAATGATGCGTATGTAGGTCAGCAGCTATCCAACTGCTATCTGAACAGCCTTCTACTGGCGGAGGAAAACGGACTTAAAACCATTGCTTTTCCCAATGTATCTACCGGACTGTACGGTTATCCCAAGCTTGAGGCCGGACGCATTGCTGTCAATACGGTAGATGAATTTGTATCCCGCCATGCGAAATACTTATTCGATAAAATCACATTTGTTTGCTATGATCCCGAGAATGCGGCTATTTACCGGAACCTGCTCCTGATAGACTAATTAATTCTGTATCCGAATTGGCTCCGGATTTGGACTGAGCTAATGAAATTTCCTGAAGCCGGATATACTCTGTCTCCTGGCTGCGGATAATCTTTTCCGTACTGTTCCGCGTACGGTACCTGTTTTCCTGTCCCCGCTCAACAATACGTGCCTTGACATTATCCTGCCACTGAAGTTCCAGATATTCAAGAATGCGGTCGCGGATACGAACATCATATATGGGAGCCAGTACTTCAATCCGGTGATCGAGATTACGGGTCATCATATCGGCGGAGCCAAAGTACATACGTGGACTGCCTCCGTTGCCAAAAACGTAAACGCGTGCGTGTTCCAGATAGCGGTCAACTATGCTGATCGCTTCTATATTATCGCTTAGTCCCTTGACGCCTGCATTGAGGGAGCAGGTTCCACGGATAATCATCCGTATTTTTACGCCTGCCTTGCTGGCTTCGTAAAGCTTAAGGATCAGAACTTCATCCACCAGGCTGTTCATCTTGAGTAGCAGCGAGGCTTCCGCACCCAGTTCAGCAGATTTTATTTCCTTGTCAATCAGCCGAATCAATTCCTGCCGCATATAAAACGGAGAAACCAGCAGATGCCGGAATTGCGCCGTACGGAGGTTATTATCCAGAAACTGAAATACCTGGTTTACTTCAGTCGTAATGCGCTCATCGCAGGTAAACAGACCAATATCCGAGTAAAGCCTTGAGGTGGACTCATTAAAGTTTCCGGTACCGATATAGGCATATCGGACAGTCCGGCGCTTTTCCATACGGGTTATCAGGCAGAGCTTGCAATGGACTTTCATATCCGGAACACCGAAGATGACTTTGACTCCTTCCTCGCGGAGCTTATTAGCCCAATAGATATTGGCTTCCTCATCAAAACGTGCCTGAAGCTCCACGACAACCGTGACAGCCTTGCCGTTCCTCACGGCATTAATCAGCGCATTGACGATATTGGAGTTCCGTGCAACACGATACAGAGTCATTTTAACAGACTCTACCTGCGGATCAATAGCTGCCTCGCGGAGAAAATCGATCACGTGTCCGAAGCTATGATATGGGTATTGGAGCATCACATCCCTGCGCGATACGCGCTCAAAAATGGAGGAACGCTCCGGAAGATCAGGATGCGGCAGCGGGTGATGCTGAATATAGCTCATCGAGGCACCGGACATCAGGGGAAACTTAATAAAGTCCTTGAAATTATGGTAGCGCGCGCCCGGGATCACATTGTCCGATTTGGTCATGTGCAGGCGGCGGATGATAAAATTGAGCAGATCGGGTGAGATGGTCTCATCATAGATGAAACGCACCGGACGTCCCTTTTTGCGCTGTTTCAGAGATCGTGATATTTTCTGCAGGATCGTATCCGATAGGTCATCGTCCAGTGCGAGCTCGGAGTCACGGGTCAGCTTGACTGTCCAGGCCTCGCGCACCGGAAAGTCAAAGACGTGGAAAATCTCGTCCAGGCAGTATCGGATCACATCATCAATAAGGATAATATACTGGATGTTCTTTTCCGAAGGAAGGACAAGAAAACGGGGGATTGTATCCGTAGGAACCTCAATAAGCGAATATTTCTTGGAGCGCGGATGCTCACGGGAAGAAAGCTTGATAGCCAGATAGATAGACTTATCACGCATTGAAGGGAAAGGGGTCGTGGCATCCACCATGAGGGGAACCAGCGTAGGCCGGACTTTATCGTGGAAATACGTCCGGACAAATGCTCCCTGCGTCTCATCCAGCTCCTTTTCATTGAGGATATAAACGGAATGCTGCTGCATTTCCTGGACGATAAGCTCATACGTTGCCTCAAACTGATCGGTGAGCTCTATAACCGTATCCTGAATCTGGGTCAGTATCTTCTTGGGATTGCCTCCAAAGATCTTTTTTTCTTTTTGGCTCAGCTCCAGAGATCGCGTCAGCGAAGCCACCCGCACCCGAAAAAACTCATCCAGATTGGATGAGAAGATGCCGAGAAACTTAATCCGCTCAATCAACGGAACATTCGGGTCCTGTGCTTCCTGCAATACTCTGGCATTGAAGGAGAGCCAGCTAATCTCCCGATTTATAAATTTCTGTTTTTCAGTAGGCATGTGATGATGGTGTAGTGATAAATCCAGGATGCTTAGTTTGTTGCCCGTCGGAACATTTCTGTCCGTCCCAAAACTCTAAGTCCGATAAATCCTCTGACTTTCAATTTGTTACGCTCTTCAAGCTCCATCATGCAATCGTAGTCCTTTCCCGTCTGAGGGTCATAGATAATGCCATCCTCATACTTTCCTTTCCCCCGAAAGATGAAATCACGAAGAATAGTCATTCCGACCAATAGCGTACCGCGCTTTGAGGGATCCGGATTATTGCGGTCCATTTGCAGCTTGCCATCCTTGAGCGGCTTCTTAAGCCAGATGATTTTCCCGTAGAAGCGCTCTCCGTTGCTCGTGCTACGCTTATATATCTGGACACGCGCTTCATCTTCCTTTGCGATCCATATTCCAATGATTCCGTCAGCCTCAGGACGCTCCCGTCGGTGCTTCTGAAGCAGCAATCGGCTGCGCAGCTTGATGGCAGCGTTCTTTTTTCGCGACGCATCACGGCTCCGCTCCGATGCCTGAGCCGGTTGGTCTATCAGGATAGAGCCAGATAATACCACAAACAAGACCATGCACATACGGAAGACCCGCATCAGCTTGCAAAAATAGGTGGAATCAATATGGAGGCTAAGGCCTGAGCTCATTCGCATCAAAAAGATAATATAAGCAAATTACGTGAAAAAGCATTCCCAATGAGGTACATATCTGAAATAGCCCGTCTGAATCCATGACTCAGACGGGCTATTATATTAAAATCGACCTGCTTGTGCTTAGATCGCTTTTTTCTCCGCACCAAAACGATGATGCGCTGCCTGAATTTCAGACAGGGCCGAGCGCACTCCGCTCAATTGCTTCTGAAGCAGGGTCTGCACTTCCATATCGTTCGTCGTCATGT